>JAQBOK010000057.1 GCA_028288085.1 Mucilaginibacter sp. | reverse complement strand
TTATCACCAATTCTGTAAGTCAGTAACTTCCAGCATTCCCAATCATACTCGGCCATACCATCATCGATAGAACTAAACGGGTATTTTTCTTCTAACTGGGCCAGGTATTCAGCCTGTTCAGAACTGGTACGGATGGCACCTTTTTCGCCTTCAAATTTGGTGTAATCATATTTGCCGTCTTTGTAAAATTCAGACGCGGCGCAGTCAAATGCAAGGCATATAACCACACCGGGCTTGTAACCTGCTTTTTCAATTGCTTTCAGAATGGTCTCAACACCATCTTCGGTACCATCAAAGGTTGGTGCAAAACCACCTTCATCACCTACAGCGGTCGAAAGGCCTCTGTCATGTAATATCTTTTTTAGATTATGAAATACTTCGGTTCCCCAACGTAAGGCTTCTGAAAAAGAAGAAGCGCCTACTGGCATGATCATAAATTCCTGGAACGCGATAGGCGCATCGGAGTGCGAACCACCGTTAACAATATTCATCATCGGGATAGGCAAGGTGTTAGCATTAACACCACCTATGTAACGGAATAATGATTGGCGGCTTTCTTGTGCTGCAGCTTTAGCAACCGCTAAAGAAACACCTAAAATAGCGTTCGCGCCTAAATTGCCTTTATTTTCTGTACCATCTATCTCGATCATCAGCGCATCGATCATGTTTTGCTCGAATACATCAATGCCTTGCAGTTCTTTGGCAAGAATATCATTCACATTAGCCACGGCCTGTAAAACGCCTTTGCCCATGTAAACAGATTTATCGTTATCACGTAGTTCAACAGCTTCGTGAACACCGGTTGAAGCGCCTGAAGGCACTGCTGCACGGCCCAAAGCTCCGTTTTCGGTTAAAACATCTACTTCAATAGTAGGATTTCCACGCGAGTCCAGTATCTGGCGGGCGTGAACATCAATTATTAAGCTCATCTTGTATGGATTTTATTAGGTTCTGAAATCAACTTAGTGTTATAAATACACTATAAGTGTGTACAAAAAGTCAAATATACAATTTCAAATAACTTTAGCCGAAATTTACTTTAAGATTAACATAAAATTAATGTGATGATACAATGGAAACGCAATTACACAAATAAAAATTGAAGAATGATTGTGTTTGGAATTGCTTTCCTGTTACTACGCTTTAATTATTTTTTCGGCAATAATCAAACAATTTTCTATTGTTGAGCCCATTCCCATCGTTTCAGTTTCTAATTTTAAAAGCAAATTTGCAATTTCTTGTTTATCTGCTCCCGACTTTTTCAGTCTGAAAATTCGGGGAACATAACTTTGATATTCATCTCTCGGTGCCATATCGTTAACCCCGATAGGGTCCCAGTCATACCAAAGAATATCATCAATTTTTTTATAAATTAAAAAGTCTTTCGCCGCAACGAGATTCGTTTTCAACTCCTTATTTCGGTTGAAAATTAATATTACTGATTTCACGTCTTCTTCAAGATCGTCTTCATCAAAAGGTTGAGCAGCGGTCAAGGCCAGACTTGCAATATAACCTCCACTATCTTTATCGAATGGGGCAGGCTGGCCGGATGCATTATAAGTTACCTTAGCAACCATTTCAGCTAAAAGTAAATAGGACTCCGGTTTGTAATCTTTACTATTTAGAGAGAAGTGTCTGATTTTGGTAAACTGTTCATGTGCTTCTGCCCATCTGTCCTGATTGTCAATAATTGCGTAAATCTCTTTTATTTCTATTGGAATGTTTTCTATGTAGTTATCAAAACGAGATAATATTAAGCCAGCCCAACCCGGTTTAATGTCATTGGGAATGTTTTCGAAAATTTGCCGTCCAATTTCAATATTAGTCTTAATATCGTATGTTTCCATAAAGTGGAATAAGAATCAGTGTTTGGTATTTAATTCTTGTCGTTAACACTAATTGATAAATTTATATAATTCTTTGCTCCAGCTTCCACACACCGCATTGAACCTACTCCCATTTAAACGTTTTAACCGCCACGCCATATACCACAATAAACCAGATGCCTAATATTAATAGCTGGTGTGTTACATCGCCTAAGCCGGCCCCTTCAAAAGCTACATTACGCATGGCCTGGTTAAGGTAAGTTAATGGCAATATATTGCTCAACTGCTGTAGCCATGATGGGAAGGCCGTAGTAGCAAAGAAAGTACCCGATAATAAAAATTGCGGCAAGGTTATGATGTTAGAAAGCGGTGGTACAGAACTTTCACTTTTGGCTATGCCCGATATGATAAACCCGAAACCCATAAATACGATAAGCCCGATAGCCGATAATATAAGCATATTTATTACCGTTGTGGCGCCATGTATCAAGGTAAACCCGAAAAAGAAATGCCCGACTACAATAATAAAGAGTGCACCTATCCATGAAAATACCAGGCGCGCAATAGCTTCGCCCAAAACAATGCTGTATTTTTTGACCGGTGTTGCAAAAAAGCGTTTGATCACCAGCGTTAACCTCAGGCTTAAAAAAACAAAAGCAGTACCGAACACTCCACTGCTCAACAGCGAGAAGCCCAGCATTCCCGGAAGTAAAAAGTCGATGTATTTATATGCACGACCCTTAATGGTAGTTTCGTGCAATTCAACTATGGGCGATGGTCCTACCTGGGCGGGCCGGTTGGTATTATAGGCGATA
Organism: Mucilaginibacter sp.; assembly: GCA_028288085.1. GTDB lineage: Bacteria > Bacteroidota > Bacteroidia > Sphingobacteriales > Sphingobacteriaceae > Mucilaginibacter. Next base: position 260 of record JAQBOK010000057.1, on the reverse strand, counting down.
TTGGTAAGGATCATTTTAAATATGTTGCCTTTATCGCCTGATGCTGTGCTGTATTGGGTATTTACCGTAATATATGGAGGTGTTGTGCTTTTTTTAATGTCGATAATAGCCGCGAGATTACCCTTTGACAGGCTTTTTTCCATATCAGCCGTGCTCTGGTTAGTTATCAGATTTGCTACTTTGTGGTTCTTAAGACCCCTGTAAAAATCATTAGCTGTATCGCAAGTTTTGGCCACACCCACGTCAGCAGTAATGGCGCT
>JAQBOK010000060.1 GCA_028288085.1 Mucilaginibacter sp. | reverse complement strand
GATTACCTCTCCCTTTTTATTGGAGTAACTTATATCGTTGGTAGTTTTAATGACCTTAATAATGAGTTTTGAAGTCGTGATAATTACTTGTTCTTTATTGTCAGACAGGGTGAACGATGATCTTTGTTTCCATGTATCAATTACCACCAATGATTTTTTTTCAGGAAAAGCATTGAAAATAGTGTATTTAACCTCTATGATATCCGGTTTACATATCCTGATATCCATTAAGCCCTTATCCAGCTTAAATATAACGCCATCAGCATTTTTGGTATAAGAAATTATTGAGGCCCTGGTTGACTGCAATGCTCCCAAAACTGATTATTAACAGCGTTGCGTATTTTAAAACTGTGGCTTGGTAAAAGGTTTTATTCATTTGTTAAATTAATATTGGCTTTTGCAAAAAGAATGCTAATGCAATTACATCATAATATCAGGGATAAAGCCGGCGTCGTTTTTTTTGAACGAATAACCGAATTTATAAAAATATATAATACAAATGTTTACAATTGACTGTATAAATGATAATACAGCCAGTATTAATCAGCTTATCTGCAATTGAGCAATTGATTTGTTTTACAAAGCCATTGATTTACAATCGACTTATATTTGATTGTTCTTAAATATCGAAATGTAAAAATTAGTTCATTTGTAATAAATTAACTCCAATGAAAATTTACATTAAAAATATAGTTTGCCCGCGCTGTGTGAATGCTGTTGAACAAATTTTTCATAACATTGGGACCAGGCCTGTATATGTCCACTTGGGTGAAGTATTGTTACAAGAATCACTCTCTTCAGAACAATTGCAATCTTTGAATACACTATTGAAGCAGTTAGGGTTTGAATTGTTGAACGACAGCCTCAAACAGCAAATAGACAGGATTAAATCCATCATCATCAGCCATATTCATTATAAGGAGGATGAAAAATTTATTTTCTCAGAGGTATTGGCAGATGAATTACATAAGGACTATTCTGTACTAAGTAAGTTATTTTCTGAAACAGAAGGCATTACCATTGAACAATATGTGATCCTTCAAAAAATTGAAAAAGTTAAAGAACTATTAGCTTACAATCAAATGAACCTCAATGAAATTTCCTATAAGCTTAATTATAGTAGCGTTGCACACTTATCTGCCCAATTTAAGAAAGTTACCGGGCTAACGCCCACCCAATTTAAGGCACAGGGAATTCACCTTCGTAAATTCTTAAACGAAGTTTAGCAATACCAAACGGATATAAATCCCACCCATAATTATATAACAAACCGGGATCAATTACCCGGTATTTTTGTGTCAAATAAAATATAATGACACATACATATAATATTTCAGGAATGACCTGTACGGGCTGTCAGCAAAAAGTTGAGGGAGAATTATCCAAAGTAGGGGGAGTTAAAAAAGTAAGCATTGATCTGGCGAAAGGTATAGCCGATATTGAAATGACTCAACACATTTCAAAAGAAACATTAAAAAACGCTTTAAGGGATTATCCAAAATACCAGTTAACAGAGACGGCAACCTCATCCCCGGTTTTCTCTATTGATGATACACAGGAAGAAAAAAAATCCTGGTTTAGCATCTATAAACCCATCTTACTTATTTTTAGTTACATCACTGTTATCTCTGCGATTGCAGCACTATCCGACAATAATTTCAGCATTAGTCAGGGTATGAGAATTTTCATGGCTGGATTTTTTATCATATTCTCCTTCTTTAAAATGCTTGACCTTGGCGGCTTTGCCAATAGTTATTCCATGTATGATATTGTTGCCAAAAAATTCAAACAATGGGGCTATCTGTACGCCTTTGTTGAGCTTGCCCTTGGGCTTGCTTACGCCGCTAACTTTCAACCAGGCATCATCAATTATATCACACTTGCGGTAATGACAGTAAGCATAATTGGCGTATTACAAAGTGTTTTGAATAAACGTAAAATCCAGTGTGCCTGTTTGGGGGCAGTGTTTAATTTGCCAATGAGCACCGTGACAATTTTTGAGGATTCATTAATGATCGCTATGAGCGTTGTTATGTTGGCTATCATGCAATAAAATCGTTTGTGGGATTGTCTGTATTTGACACTTCCTTTCCCATCGATTTTTTTTATGATGACCATCATCATTTATAATGCCGGTGGTCGATTTACATTAGTTTATAATTACCGATTTTTGAATAAACAAATAATCATCGTGAAAAACATGGATCATAGCAAAATGCAGCATGGAAGCAATCCATCAATGGGTATGGCGGGCCACAACCACCATGCTATGATGATAGCCGATTTTAAAAGGCGGTTTTATGTTGTTTTGGTACTAACTATACCCATCATGCTGTTATCTACCATGATTCAGCGGTTTATGGGTGTCAATTGGCAGTTTACCGGTTCTTCCTATATTTTGTTAGTATTATCGTCAGTTGTATTTGTTTATGGTGGCTGGCCTTTTTTAACGGGATTAGTTGATGAGGTAAAAACCAAAAACCCCGGCATGATGTTCCTGATCGGCTTCGCTATAACGGTTGCGTACAGTTACAGCGTTGCCATTGTATTTGGCTTGAATGGAATGGATTTTTTTTGGGAGCTGGACACACTTATTCTTATTATGCTTTTGGGGCATTGGATAGAAATGAAATCAGTTGCAGGGGCATCAAACGAATTAGAGTTATTGGTTCAATTGATGCCCGATGAAGCACACATGGTGATGCCCGATATGGTGCGCGATGTAAAGACCGATACGCTAAAAGAAAACGATGTGATCCTGATCAAACCGGGCGAAAAAGTTGCAGCCGATGGGGTTATATCAGAGGGCGAAAGTTACCTCAATGAATCCATGCTGACCGGCGAATCAAAGCCCGTACAAAAAGTAAAAGGAGACAAAGTAATTGCAGGCTCTATTAATGGCAATGGTTCTTTTAAGGTTACGGTATCCCATGCCGCAAAAGATTCTTACCTCTCACAAGTTGTTAAGTTGGTTGATGATGCACAAAAATCAAAATCAAAAACCCAATTATTGGCAGACAAGGCAGCAAAATGGTTAACTATTATTGCGTTGATTACGGGTATTGTAACCTTTTTATATTGGTATCTAACCGGGCA
>JAQBOK010000350.1 GCA_028288085.1 Mucilaginibacter sp. | reverse complement strand
TAACACCCGTTATAAAAATTTCAAAAAAATTTGCGTAGTTAAATAGCTACAATTATATTTGTAGTCAAATAGCTACGCAATGAACTTAAGACGAGACGTATTTCAAGCCATAGCCGACCCGACGAGAAGGGCAATATTGCTGCTGGTTGCTTCGCAAACCATGACAGCAGGTGCCATAGCCTCAAACTTTGACACCGCCAGGCCGACAGTTTCAAAACACCTGCAGATACTCACAGAGTGCGAATTACTTGCACAACAACAAAACGGAAGGGAAATTTACTATCACATCAATGCAAAAAAAATGAAACAAGTAGCCGACTTTATTGAACCATTCCGCCAAATGTGGGATGACAGGTTTAACAAATTAGAAACTATCATGAAAGCATACAAATCAAAAAAATAGAATAATCATGGAACAGAAAACAAAGATCAATGCCGATGACGGCAAACAGGATTTAATGATCACCAGGGAATTTGATTTGCCATTGGAATTACTTTTTAAGGCGTATGCAGATCCCGAACTTATTGAGCAATGGATGGGAACGAAAGTGTTGAAATTGGAAAACAAAAAGTACGGCGGCTGGCAATTTGAAACAACCGATCCCAAGGGAAACGTGGTATTTGGGGCCAGTGGGGTGATCCATGAGTTTAGCCCGAACCAGAAGATCACCCGGACATTTGAAATGGCGAATACTCCTTTTGGTGTGCAGCTTGAGATAACAGAATTTGAAAAACTCACTGATGACACCAGCCAAGTCAATATGCACGTCATATATGAATCGGTTGCACAACGCGACCAGGTGCTGAAGCTGCCCTTTGCTAAAGGCATAAACTGGGCGCATAACCGGTTGGAAGAGGTAGTAAGCAAATTAAAATAATGGACATGGAAAAGAGAAAGCTAATTTGGTATTGGATAATTACTGTAATATTATCCTTTTGTATTTTTTTCGGCGGATTGGCGCAGACATTGCAGCTGAAACAGACGATACAGGGTTTTAAGCCCCTGGGGTATCCAACTTACTTTATATCGCTTATTGGCATTTGGAAGGTATTGGGTGTAATTGTGATATTGATCCCGGGATTTAAATTGCTTAAGGAATGGGCGTATGCCGGTATATTTTTCACCATGAGCGGAGCGGTCATCTCGCATATTGCCAGCAATGATGTTTCTGTACAAATAATGGCCCCGATTTTATTGGCTATATTTACTGTATTATCGTGGTATTTGAGACCAGTAGATAGAAAAATCACTTCGGACAATCAATAGCGATTCATCATATCTGCACGCGACTCACTTTAATTAAAAAAATCAATCACCATAAAAAACAACATAATCATGGCAAGTGTATCAATTTATTTAAACTTTAACGGAAATGCCGAAGAGGCATTTAACCACTACAAAAAAGTTTTCGGAACAGAGTTTTCAAACCCGCCAATGCGTTTCAAAGACATGCCACCACATGATGGGGCACCACCGCTGCCAGAGGCCGACGAAAACAAAGTAATGCACGTAGCGCTACCCATACTTGGCGGCACGCAAATAATGGCAACCGATATGCTGGAAAGCATGGGACAAAAACTGGTAGAAGGAAACAATTTTACCATCAGTTTGAATCCCGACACCAAAGAAGAAGCCGACAGGTTGTACAACGAGCTATCGGAAGGTGGAACGGATGGAGTGCCACCGCATGATGAATTCTGGGGATACTGGGGCACCTGCAAAGACCGTTTTGGCATTCGCTGGATGTTCAATATTATTAAGCAGCAGGGATAATAGAAAAATCATTTCTGTTAAACTGTGTTCGATATAAGCGCCGTATTTGCCTCGCCCCGGCCCCTCTCCAAGGGAGAGGGGCTTAAAATTGAAGAAAATGAAAGGGATAAAAATATATTGAACTCACATTTTCGTCAATCAATAACCATTCATAACTTTATTTCAGAAATAAATGGAAAGCATGAACCCAAAGGTTGATTGGTTTTTTAATAAATCCACAAAGTGGCAGGAAGAATATGAGAAACTGAGAATGATCGCTCTTGATTGCGGGCTAACTGAAGAATTGAAGTGGGGCTGTCCTTGTTACACTTTTCAGAAAAGTAACATCGTTCTGATACATGGATTTAAAGAATATTGCGCGTTTTTATTTTTTAAAGGCGCGTTGTTAAATGATGCCGAGGGTATCCTGATCCAGCAAACCAAGGATGTGCAGTCGGCCCGCCAGATCCGGTTCAGCAATATTCTGGAAATAGTGGAGATGGAATCTATCCTGAAAGCCTATATTCATGAAGCCATCGAAGTAGAAAAAGCCGGTTTGAAAGTGGAGCTTAAAACGACTGCAGAATTTATAATTCCTGATGAATTTCAAAGTAAATTAGATCATATTCCTGCCCTGAAAGCAGCTTTTGATGCTTTGACTCCGGGACGGCAACGAGGCTACCTGTTTCATTTTTCTCAGCCAAAATTAGGCAAAACCCGGGAGGCAAGGGTTGAGAAATATATACCGCAAATTCTGAGCGGGAAAGGATTGGATGATGAGTGATTCGAATTTATAGCTTGAATATTTTAAATTTGGAAAACAAAATGATAGGTTATAAAAAACAAAGAGGGCTTAAGCGGTATTACAAAAACCTTACAATTAAAATCGACCTTGACGAAATTGATAAGCTGGACTTTGATAGCCCACAACCCTGGTTTGAATCCCAGCATTTACACTTTGACTGGAAAGGTCATGGAAACAATAGCTTTAAAGGAAGAAAACCACACTTAGACAAACTTTTCAGGCATTTTGATATTTTGATAAAAAAGACTAAAAATTTAAAAACCAACTTTCAGCTATACGTGATTTTACTCGATTACCATAGTAGTAGCGATGCATTATTTATGCACGCGCCAAACCCTGATAACGATCAATTCCCATTTAAAATTTCGGACTTGCAATTAACAACTACATTGACGAATAACCCCTTAAATGAATACATTGATCATTTAGCTGGGTACGAAAAAAGATATGGGCAAGCTGGTGAAGCCTTTTGCTTAATATTCAAGGAAAATGTGGGACAGCCTTTTGGTAAAGGTTGAATTACGCCGAGCGAAGGGATCGGATGATGAGTAAATTCGATGAGAAAATAAATCATTCCACATCGGAGAGACCTCTTTTAAAGACCCTGCCGGGACATAACGTTTTCAATTAGTTACGTAACGATTTTAGTTTTAGATTTACTTTTAGAAGTAATTGGCCCTATTATCTGAACGAAATCAAATGAAGATGCTGAAATTTATTGCCGGTGCTATCGTGTTGCTCGGTCTGGCATTTAACGGACGATCCGCTATGGCCCAGGCACCGGTTCGCGACCCACATACACCAGGGTATGTTGCCGCCAGGGAATTACCGGATGGCACCATTCCTTTGCCCGACTCCAGCGGAAACTTTATTATTGGTCCCACACACAATGCCGCGCGGGAAATGACAGTGCAGGCCAATGCGCCACAGGGAACCATTTACCGGTTTACGATAGATTCGAAGGATAGCAAAATTTATCCCGGCATCGCCCGGGAGCCAAAAACATTTGGCACGGTGGATTCGGCCGAGCCGGCGAAATTGATCGTTACCACCAGCCACCCGGCTCCTTATACCCGCCGCATAGCAGTTTACGTTCCCAAACAGTATATCCCCGGTACCATCACACCTTTTATAGTTGGGGCCGACGGGCCCGACGATGCGTTGTTCAGGGCCCTGGATAACCTCATCGCTGAAAACAAAGTGCCGGCAATGAT
>JAQBOK010000311.1 GCA_028288085.1 Mucilaginibacter sp. | reverse complement strand
CCTGATAAAATTGAAATTAAATATCAGTTTTTTTCCTAATGTGTAATCTGGCATTAACTGTTGTTGGTGCGGCGTATTATTTTCTTTCCACCCGTTTCCGTAAATAGCTAATGACAGGCTTGGGTATTGCTGAAGCACATTTTCAAACAATAGCTTTCTTTGAATATCCTTTGAGCCGATGAAAGTGATATGTTGGTTGGCTTCGTCTTTTAAAATCCGGTATTGTGGTTCAACCCACATCGGCATGGGCAAATTTATATAAGGCTTGCCTGCTTTTTTATACCATTTAGCAGCCTTAAATTCCGGAACCCAATTCAGATTGAACACTTCAAACTCGGCAGGGATTTTCTTGAACAGGCGTACGTGGTCGCAAAAGAAATTCACACAGGGGATACCCATGCGCTGTATTTCTTTAATAGCTAAAGTGTCGATCTGCTCCGGGTACAGGTAACTTAAAAAAATATCCGCAGGATGAGTTTTGAGCCACTCAATAGTTTTCTCCCAAATATTCTGTTTCCACTTTAAATGATCTTCTTTGCTTTTTGGCACTAATCCCAATGCCCAATCAGCGGCGGGGTACTCCATCCATTGATAACCAGCTTCCTGTATGCCATTTTTAATGTAATGTTCCCAAAAATCGTATGCCGGGATAGGGTGTTTATGGTTGGATTGAAGAAAAGACAGAAAAAATTTCAATGCGGGTTATTGGAGTTAGCCTTTATTTCGGAACAATTTTGAGTGATAATATTGTAATAATCTCGCAGTTTTCCATCCCAGGTTTTTAGTAACGAGGTTTATAAGATTGCCACCTAAAACAGGGTTAAAGTTATTACGGGGGTATTTTATTAACTCCTTTTTCACCTGTCTATATAACTGTGGATATACTATATAAGATGTTACGGCAAGATGCAGAAACTGTTTGTACATGGCAGTAAGAACTGCATCAGGGTGGCTGGTATTGGCTGATAAATAAGTACTTTTTAGTAAAGTTGATTTAAAAGCGCTTTCAATAGCTTTCCTGTTTTGCTGGGACGATAAGGTTACCGTTGCATGCTTATATTTGCGGTAATAACTAAACCCTGTTGTTCTGATTACCCCATTTGAACTTAACAATACTCTCGAAAAAAATTCGCCGTCATCATCTAAAGTAAGTTCTTCGTTCCAGGGGCCTATTTTATCAATAACATCCCGGGGCGTTAGCCATGCATGCACACCGATCATTGATCCGGTCTCTTTGAACCCCCCAAGCAAATTGATCAAAAAATGAGCGGTGTCATTATCATCAAATAGAAAATCATCTTCATTATTTGTGGGTATAGCATCACTATAATTTGTCCCATCTATGAAGTGTATAGTGCGGCAAACCGCTATTTTGCCCGGGTTTTGATCTAATATTTCGACCTGCGCTGTTATTTTATCCGGGCTAAGCAAGTCATCAGCATCCAGAAATTGGATAAAAAGTCCTTTAGCTTCCTGCAAGCCTTTGTTTCGTGCTGCGCTTGCACCTTTGTTTTTTTGATAAAGTACTTTTACTATTTCTGATTCGAAGTTTTTGGCAATGGATAAAGAATGATCTGTGGAACCATCATCAACAATAATGATCTCTTTGTTTGGCCACGTTTGATCCAGCGCCGATGAAATAGTTTCGGCAAGGTGCTTTTCTGAATTATAAGCAGGAATAATGATGGAAACTAAAGATCGATCCATTGAGGTGATCATTTAACCTTACTGAATATTTTTATCCAGTGGTTTTTAAGCGAAGCGTCGGCGGGGGGCGTATTGTTTACAAACCAGGACTGCTGCAATACATTTATATATTTTTCATCATCCTGGTCAAGCTCAATAATGCGGTCAATCAAAGGAGTGAAATCAAGTTTTTGAAACTGGTATTGCATTTTTAATTGTCTTCCGATTGCTTTCAATTTTCGCCTGATACGATGTGCCGGGGTTTTATAAAAGGCAGGTAGTATATCCTTAAAATCAAGTTGACTATATTCCTCAAGCCAGTTCACCACTTTTGAACCAGCAGTTTTTACATGATCAGGGGTGTTGATAAAACTGGCTGTATTAAATATTTTACCTACAAAAGGATCGCCGCAATATATGGGTAAACTGTCTGCCTGCATTGCATCATATAATTTTTCTGTTTGGTAGCCAGGGTAAACATAATTTTCAAATGCGATGGTGAATTTATATTCCCCCAGGAACTGTCGTTTTCGCTCCCAAATACTGCCTTTATAGTGTTTATCAATGCTCTCCATATTATTCATTGATTTGCCGGGGGCATCTACCTTTTTGTAGCGGGATAGTTGTCTGAAAAATTCTTCCCGGTAGTGAACGGGATGTGAGTATAAAAAATTGCAAAAATGCTTTTTTTGACTAAAAGTTGCCTGAGCATTATAATCGACCGGTTTTATCAATTTTTGCGGATCGAGGCCATGCCATTGTATCCTTTTGTAAATAGAGCTGTTAACTTTTTCTTCGGGTATTACGCCGAATGCCCAATCACATATTGACAGATCGGGATATATATTTTCGCAAAAATAACCTATCCTGGTATAATTCCCGGGCTTAGGTATATCGATTCCATAAGGGCCAAAGAGAATAAAATCGGGGCGGTCGCTTTCTTCAAAAATAAACTCATCTTTAAGTTCATTCAATATCTCTCGCCGGGCTGTATTAGCATCTATACCGTTCTGAAATTTGATCCTGATTGTTTTGGGTACCACTAACTAATAAATAAATTCCCAATTACCCGACTTATTCTGATCTTCTAATTTTCGATAGTAGGCTGAATATATTTCCCTGAGTTTGGTTTCAGCAGGAAATTTGAGGATAGCTGATCGTGTTTTTTTATTTTTCACATTATAATACGTTTCACCCAGCTTAACTTTTATTTTGGAGTAAAAGCTGATATCGGCTTCATCACCCGGATATTCGTATTTAAGTTTTCCTACACTTTCCTCATATTTTAAAAGTGTTTTGGTGGCTGTTGAAGTAACATTGCCTGGCGTACTCACTGATAAGGAATTATAACCGGTATAATAAGCTATGCTTGCTTTGAGATAGGATACCCGCAGTGAGTATTCCCAATCCAGCATTTTAAACTGCGTATCATATAACCCCAGGAAACTTAAAGATGATCTGCGTTGAAGCATTGAAACATCACTGAAAGTAAAGGTTTTTGTAGTCCCGTTTTTCCATTGCTGAAAGTAAGAAAGCCTGCTTGTTAACCCGGTTTCTGAAGGGTTTGCCAGGTTGCTATCCAATGTATTGGAAATGCAGATGTCAACATCTGTATTTTGCAGCATAAAATCCCTGCAGAGACGGATTGCTTCAATATTATGTACATCATCATCTATTAATTTTTTTATGATGGTGCCTTTTGCCATCAAAAGCGCTTTGTTCCAGGCATGGGCCTGGTTATTATCTGGCTCGCTCACAAACTGATGGATCTTTTTTGAAAGAAAAAGGTCTTGTAAATACTCTGCGGAACCGTCAGTGCTGTTGCCGTCAACAACTACTATTTCTTCTTCCGGTTTTAATATAGGTAGAAGGTTGTTGAATAGTATCTTTAAAAAAGGAAGCCGGTTTTTGGTGGAAATGATAAATGATAAGGTATACTCAGTGGAGGTCATTGATTAGTTTAGAATTATTTATAACGGATAATTTTGGCGGGTACGCCGCCTACAACAGCGCCTGCCGGCACATCTTTATTAACCAGGGCGCCTGCTCCAACAATGGCGTTATCGCCAATTGTTATACCAGGTAATATAATAGCGTGGCTGCCTATCCATACATTATTACCAATATTTACCTCTTTTTCTACCACACTATCACGGTAAAGCGCAGCTTCGGTATCATGGGTAACACTATTTATTGATACATGCGAGGCTATAAGGGTATCGTTGCCAATATTTATCCTGCCTTGTCCCCACATGTGGACAAAAGCGTTAACTGACACATTATTGCCTAGCGTTATATGTTCAGCCCCTTCAAAACGAACAGGGAACTGGATATATGTTCCTTCGCCGCAATATTTAAGGGCTTTCTTAAAACGATTAAGTTTATTGTGGTATAAAAAACCGGTAAATTTTGTTACCTGGTTTTTAATTTTCTTAGTGACCCAATTGTCCAATGGAAACTTCTGTAAGGAACGTGAATAAAAATATTTACCAGCAAAGAAGCCACCGTTGTCGAAACATGCAATCTGCGAAGCTTTAAAAGCAGGTTTTGTGATCTGTAAGGATAGGATTTTATATTACTGCCACCAAAATGCAGTATCAGCGGTGAAAATTGCCCGGGGTACCAGGGGCGATGCTTCCGTAAAGGGGCGGGAGGGTTGCGCAGCAAACGGCTTCCCCTTAAAACATTTATCTGGCGGGGCCTTTGGTCGGTAAAAAGGTCGGTCATAAAATAACCGTTATCAGCAATAGGCCTTTGTTTGTTCAGCATCATGGATATGGATAGTGGCCCTTCTTCATTTATCCATTTGTTTTTGATCCGGTCAAAGCCGTAATCATCATATTTTTCTGCTATCTCCCTGGCTTTGTCAAATACGCTTTTTGTAAGAGTTGTTTTCTTGATATAGTATAAACCACCGTTGTATCTTATTATCTTATCCAGCCCCCAATTTTCCTTAATTGTTTTAGCTAATATTTCACCACACCAATCCGCGGATGGCAAAATATTACCCACAACCGTTACATCCATTCCGTCACACGCTTTAAACACGTCATTTAAATCGCCGAAACAAATACAATCCGAGTCGATAAACAGGGTATGTTCTGTTTGCACATACTCATCTATATATAGTTTCATCCCTATGCCAAGCGATACATGTTCCGGCTTAGCAGGAATAATAAATACCCTGTCCCTAAATTTCACTGGTATCGGAAAATCAAGATTGGAGACAATAAAAACCGGGATATCATTGTGTGCCAATATAGATTGGGCACAATTTAATGCAAACTGAACATAGCTCATCTGGTTAGTCGCAAAGGTGATAAC
>JAQBOK010000305.1 GCA_028288085.1 Mucilaginibacter sp. | reverse complement strand
TAAACCCCAATAATATATTCACGTTCGGGACCATTATTGATAACATCCCGGCGGACGGTGTCAGTTTGATCACCATTCCAGCCCAGGTAAATACCAGCCTCCCGGCAGCCAGCCAGTCGGTAACCTTTACAACAGATGCAGGTAGTTTTACCAATGGTTCGGCTGCGATACCCGCAGACCCGTCAGGTAACCTGAAAGCCTACTTAAAAAGTTCGGTTGTCGGACCTGCCCACGTGAGCGCGACTTGTAGTTCAATCACCAGAACGGTGACGGTAAATTTCGTATCGGCCGTACCTGATTACCTGTTATTAACAGGCAATGGTACTGTGACCAACGGCAGCGCCAATACGCTGACGATCTCGATTGCGGCAAAGCGCAACATCGGTACCCGGATTAATGTGCCCGGTGATTTTTAAAAGAGAGTAATTGTCCGCGGTCAGGGTTTCTGTAGCAGCGTTCGCGAAAAACAGGACATTTGAAAAGGTACAAAGCACTGTTTTGGTGATGCTGAAGGTGGAGACGGTCGCCTTGATCGTCGCGGTGCCCTGCGCTACGCTTTTCAGGTAAGCTGTCGCCTTATTATCAGTACCGGCCACTATCGTGATCGTATTAGTATTGTTCGTAAAGGTACCCAAGTCCGTTGTAAACGTAACGGTGCGTTTGTCCGGGTCGGCTCCGCTTTCAATTTTTACCGGGATCGGTAAGGTGGTAACGCCGTCTGCGACCAGGGTTTCCTGATCCGGGTGATCGAAAGTGATCACCCCTGTAAAGTTGACCTGATCTTCAGGTTTACAGGCGTTAAGGGCTAATGCCATCCAAAGCATTAGCCCGATGAGATATTTATTTTTCATACGAAATTGATCAGACAATGCTTAATAGCACTCAGGTCATTCAGTTTATTGACCGCCTGCACATAGATAAAACCAAACTGATGATCCTGTTCAGGCGGGACCGCAACTTTTTGGATAAGCACCTTGTCTTTAAATGTCTTCGTATCGGCCGGCATTGTGACCAATTGGACCAATTCTTTGACCAGAAAGCCATTGCTTAGCTGGAAATAAATATTGTCGTCGCTATTGAGCTGGTAATAAACAGCTGTCGGCGTGCCTTTGGCGGCGCTTAAGGTAAAAGCTAATTCCACCAGTGAGGGTGCGGTAATGGTGTCGGGTGTTGGCGTGATTGCGCTGAGTTGTATGAATGACATATGCTTATGATTTTTATGGTTTGCGTGTAGGAAATAAACTATCCAGTGCGGTCTTTACATCTAAATCGATTGAAAAAGAAACAAAAAAGGCCGGCTGGATATAACTATTGCTATTCAGTGGGTTATCATTTAGCTTCTGGTACCAGATCGCCCCTGTATTGAGCCGAAAATAATCGGTGATCCTAAAGCCCGCTCCGGTCACCAGGTTATAGCTTCCGCCGAAGAGGTCCGTCCGGTAATTGGTCTTGGCCAGGGTAGCAATAGATAAACCGAACATTAATGAAAAGCGTCGGCCAAACTTATCTCCAAAAGAATCGTCGGGCGAACCGGCAAGCGTAATGTCCTTATTGACCGGACGGAAGTAAATATTGGTCCCTAAATAAGGAACTGCCTTGGAAAACTGCGGGACAGCCGCAATGCCGAGATCACCGCTGACATAAAAACTTGCCGAAGTGTTGAAGTCCCCCGAAATGGTTGTTCCTTTAATGATCACATCATTGGATAAATTAGCCGTGACGATATCCACAAAACTGCTTGATTGGGCGCCGGCGAGTGCCGTGGCATCCTGGAGCGACTGATAATAATCCTGAACTCCCTGCCGGTTCGACTGAACAAATTGGCCAAGGTCATCCGCGAGTGTCGCATAGGTGGCGTCCCCGGTAATGTCGATCCTGCCTAAACTGCTTAAGACCGATGTACAGGTGGTGGTATAATTCGAAACCAATCCGGCAGTTATCGTACTCGGATCAAGCGGCGGCGTCAGGAATGCCGGTAATGCCAGCGCAATATCATCCATCAGTTTCACATTGGCGGCAATAACAGGTGTGTGCCCCGAGGCGTTATAGGTGTCCCGGTAATGTTTGAGCCTGGCCTGTACCGCGGCGAAAGCCCGGTCATTCTGTTCAATATTGTGTTTAATGTCTTCGCTGGTCTGATGGGCGTTACTAACATTTTTGAGCGTATTGAAAAGATTGGCATACTGTCCGTAGTCGATCAGCGAAAAATCAACTGATAAATTTTTGAGCGCAACATAAGCACGTATTTTTCCTTTGATCGCATCCATGATCGCGTTGACTTCACCGTTGGTAAATTCAAAGTTTCGCCGGCCTATTGCAGTGGTTCGAGCCTTGGCTTCGAGGGCCGGGCCAATGACCTGTTGCGTAAATGTGGTTAGCGCAGCCTTGTCAATCGCGTCCGGCTTCCGTTTATAGCTAAAGAAAAACTGATAATATTTATTTGGTTTAAGCGCCGGCACTGTAAACTGGTAATTGGTGCTATTGCCTACCGGCGGATAGGCATCCAGTTTGGTCCAGCCATTGTTGCAGGCCGCTGTGGGGGTTACCGCTGTATAGGGTTTCGGCTTTAACCGGTACCATACAGCGACACTTACGACGGTGCCATCGATGGGGACCGTGATACCGAATGCCTCGTCAAATGGCAGACTGCCTGTGAAGCCGACATCACCCAGGTTAACGGTTAAGTTTGCCGACGATTTGGTCACCAGCGGCCCATAGTGGGTGACCACCTTTTTAACCGGAGGCTGCGCTGTCCCGGTATTTTGAGCTGTTTGCCCCGTTTGCCCGGTGGGGGGCGTTTGTGCGCGGGCAATGCCGGTCAGCAGACTAAGGGCGAGTACTGCGGCGGATAGTTTTCTGATCATGGATAAGTCAGGTATTTAGTGAATCAATATTGTGTTGCAATCGTTAAAGATCTTTATGACCAAGTTCTACTCCCGCCTTATCACTGACCACCAATTGGTATTTAACAGGTTTGGGGTCGACCGTCACCAGGTAATCGAAGGAGATCAATGTCGGAGTGACCGTTGGTTTCGGAACTTCCACATCGTTTATTTTAATGACCAGCTTAGTGCCGTCCAGGTCAGTCCCCGGGATCGTTATTTTATTGGCCCCTCCTGGATTGATTTTAGGGGGCTGCATATGTTCCAGGTCAATCTTCATCGCTTTTGGACCCGCTGTGCCAAGTTTGTCAGGCAGGTTATTGGTTGGCTTAAAGATGGCCTCAAAAATCTCTTTGAGTTTTTGTGTGGCGATATCAGTGAATAAACCTGCCAGGGTACCGGCTGCCATGATGGACATCAGGTTCAGCGGCGCTGCGGACGTCCCGCTGTTCAACCCGAAATAAAGGAAGAGCGCCAACCCGACGGCTGAGAATGGCTTGATGAAATACCATAAGATCCAGCTTCGTTTAAAGCTTCCGGAGCCAATGTAAGCTGTTAATGAAAGCGATATATGAACCATGTTTCCCAGGAACCCGGCAGCTGCGACAAGGATCAGTGCCAGCGTGCTCCAATGAATTCCTCCCGTGGGCTCCGTGACAATGCTAACCGGCTTGCCGTCGACCTGTTTAACCACGGTCGTCGCTTTCAGCAGCGTAACATCAAAAAGCGAGTATTTATAAACCGCATTGGCTGTCGGCGGCGCTTCGCTGGGCCAGTGGGCAATAATGGTCAAAATGGATAGTAGAATAAACAGGATGAGTAAAATACCGGCAACGGTTTTTTCATTGCTGCTCAGCGGTGCTTCGGTTTGGTTGTCCATGGTTACAATTATTTAGGGTGGTTAATGATAAATCGGCTTAGGATGAGGGTTGGTCCCTGACGAGCAGGTCGCGCTCCCTGCAGTGCATATCGGCTGGATCAAAGTAGGGAGCCACCCAGTCGCTGGTCGTATGCAATTCCAGTTTCTTAGCACCGGGCTGACTGGCCTTATTATCCTTATCGCGGAACTGGAAATGATCAACCAGCCGGATCGCTTCTATTGCGAAAGCCGTCACGACATCCGGATCCCGTATCTCCAGCAGGTTATCGCCATTTCGTTGTTCCGGGCCAAGCGCCAGGTTACTGCTGCCGCAAAACACCACGCCATTACTTGTATTGAAGTTAAGGACCACAAATTTGTGATGGATACTGATACCCTGAATCCCTGGTTCGGGTTTAAAAGGAAAAGGAAGCACCTGGTTAAGGCCTTTTCCGGTAGCGTGGATACCCTTGGTGCTTCCGGGAGAATAAAGCAGCACTTCATCCGAAGTATCCGTAATACCATAGGTAAAGGTTTTATCGCTTTCAACCTGGGCCTTGATCGCTGTAAGTAAAGGACTGTCCGAATCATCATCCATGATGGCAAATAAGATACTGTCCGCTTTATTGACCTGTGCGGCCATCTCTGTAAGCTGGTCAAAAGCAAAAGTTTTTGGGTGCGGCGCAAAGCGAATGATCATTTCGGGCACCGCCGGGTCATTGACATTATCCGCTTGTGCCGGGCTGTTAAAGCCGAAGCTGGCGGAAGCCAGTGCGGCGGTGTCTTTAAAGCCGGCCATATCGGTATAGGCAGCTTCAAAAATGCGCTCATACAGCGAAGCAACGCTGGAATTGTCAAAAACAAGCACATGATTGGCATTAATATAGAGGCCGTTGGTAGAGAAATTGGTGGACCCTGTGAGCACCTTCAAGGCCGCGCCATCCTTTTTCTGGATAAAAACCTTGGAGTGTGCCAGAGCGCCAAACTTGCCGCGGACGATCCCCGCATCCGGCTTTCCTTGTGTTTTGGCCTTAAATAAATTGGTGAATTGATCCTCGAATTGTGGTTTTCCTTCGCCATTCAGCCCTTTGTGGCTCTTGCTATCATCCAGCACCACGCGGATACGGCCTTCATCCGCCATGGTCAGCAGATGGTCGCAAATGACTGGTTCGTCCAGGTCGAAAGCAAAAACGTCGAGCGAAATCTTCGGTTCTTTCAACGCGTCTTCAAGAAATTCAATGACCCGTGCGCGCGCCTGCCAGCCCAGCCATTGATGGATATCCTCATAACTATAGGCCTGTCCTGGCTGACCGGGAGCAGCCGGGTTAGCAGTCCCTGAGTTCAGTTTGGTATTAAAGACCAGGGTGCTTTTATCCGGCCGGAGTTTGACGGAATCACCGAAGTGGTTCGCATAGGCCTGCGAAGCCACAAAACTCCGGGTAAAGCCAACGCTCAGGGATTTACTTTTGAACGGGGTTACGGGCAAACTCAGTGTCACGGTCAAAGATGGGTCGATCGGTGCTAAGGCGCCTGCGGACAGATATCTTGGGGTGATGTCATATTGATAAATTCCATAGACCGTACTCTCTATATGGTGGTAGGTTGACGGCACATGTACCCAGCGGAATTTTTGGATCGGTGAAAATTCCGTGGTCAGTAAATTAGGTGATGTGACAGTCCCCGTAGGCGGATAAGTGATTCCCGCCGGGTAGCCATAGTTGTTAAACATATAATAGGGCTTCTTACCCAGGGGGGTGATCCGGATACTGAAACCGGTAAAATCTGTTCTTCGTTCCGGCCCAAGGTCAAAGGCCAGCAAGGTCATCGCATCGCCCTGGTAAGCGGCAACACTGACGCCGTTTTTTGATTGAAAAATTTCCATATCGCTAATTGTTGAAAGGCTTGAAAGGCTAATTTAGAGGGATTATTTTTAACTGGATACCGTGTTTTTACGGTATTTTACTTCAGGCTCGAGCGTGGCGGCGGTATTTTATGGATATTCATGATAAGGACTTAGTTTAGAGAGTGTTAAGGTAATAAGTTATTATTGATAAATATTATTTTTAGAAAAATAAATTTTGATAAACGGCTGAGTGCTTTGATTTTACGTTAATTTAATTTTAAATTCGTTTTGCGAAATAAAAATGGATCCTCTAAAAGTGATAGGGCGTGTGTCATTCTTATCCTGACGCTATATTCTCCCTCAACGAGGTTTTTCTTTCCTTTTGTAATTCTTCTATAAATCCACAGGACTGGTTTGATGAAAATTTCCATAAATCTATTATTTGCCCCTAAGTAAACTCAGGAGCAAATAATAGACAAGATTTGCATGTAACCGACAGCTTAGAACCTTGTCGCCCAGTCTTAAAATTATTTTAAGGCTTCCTTTATTGCGTTGGCAATAATACTGTCGTCAATGTCGTCCAGGTAGACCTTTGTCTGGGATTGTGTCTCATGGCCTAGTGCATCCTGAATGATTTTGATATCAACGTTTTTTTCATTCAAATGACTGGCAAAACCATGTCTTAAAGCATTGGAGGTAAATTTCTTTTTCCAACCAACAGCTTCTGCTATAGCTTGCGAATCCTCATTGAAATCTTTTAAAGCCGAATCAATCCTTGCGTCGATCTTCCTTGCCGTATCGTGTTCTGCCATCAGAAAAGGAAAAATAAACCCGGCGTCCGATTGCTCAAAATGTATTTCAAATATTTTAATGACATCAACTGCTTTAGGATGTAATTCAAAATCATATTTCCTTTTGTTTTTTGAACGTTTATATTGAATCCCATCATTAACAAATTGCTCTTTCTTCAACTTAAGCATATCATTGAAGTTCATGCCTCTCGAGTAGTACATGAATTGCATCAATAAATGAGAACGGTACATCCTTGTGCCTTTCGCCAGTTTAAGTTTCATGATCCGTTCCCAAAAATCAGATTTGATAGAGCGTTTCTTCGTCCGGATGCGCTTATAAGCTTTAAAATTAATGACGTTTTTAGGGTGATGGTCCTGCATGGCCAATCCATCTTTTATGGCAAGATTCCATATTCTATAATATGTCCGGAGATAATGGCTTTGCGTTGATTCCGAGGTTCCTGCAATTTGTTTTGCATAGGCTTCGTGATCCGCCTTAGTAAAAGCGACGAACATCTTATCCTTGTCTTTCAAAAGCTTTTTTACAGTTAGCCTATTATTATAGAATACATTTGCATAGCCCGGGTTATCAACGGAATCATAATAGTCGATCAAATACTTAATGTAAGCCAAAATTTTACTGGACTTACCAACAACGACCGGTTGTTTAAGTTGACTAGTTAACCGGGCTTTAATTTCGACGTGAGTAATCGACCGGCCAGCCTTTTCTGCCGATTTTATTTCGTAATTGATATCATCGATAAATTTCTTTATTCGAGTTATCAATGCCACATAATGAGGATGGCTCATTTTGGGAAGCCCATTTGCAGCATCCCAATTGTCAACTGAGCTGCTATAGCCAGTTGATAAGTATTTGGAG
>JAQBOK010000252.1 GCA_028288085.1 Mucilaginibacter sp. | reverse complement strand
CGTAGATCCTGCTGATGATGTATTGAAAAAATTGCTTGATCAGGGAATTAAGGCTAATAGCACCGATACGCACCGTATCCGCTTTGTAACTCATCTGGATGTACATCCAGATCAGGTAGAATGGGTGATTAAGGTACTTTCAGGGTTGTAGACTGAAAATTATAAGTTGCAGGTTTGTTAAATCAGGAACCTGCAACTTACAACATTTAGCACAGTTACTTCAACTCCCTGTCTGCAGATTGACGTTCTACCATCCAACCAGGATATTCTTTAGTAAGTGCGCTTACTTCATCAATCTTTTTGAGGTCTTCTTCAGATAGAACAAGCTCTGTTGAGCGAATGTTATCAAGCAACTGATCTGGATTTTTGGCGCCGATAATGGTGCTGGTAACTCCTTTTTGCAACCTTACCCATGCCAGTGCGATCTGCGCGGCCGAAACGTTATATTGTTTTCCAACTTCTGCTATCACATCAATAATATCATAAGCTTTTTCTTTATTGATAGGCGGGAAATCAAAAGTGTCCCGGCGCGAGTCGCCCGCTTTTTCGTTGCTACGGGTATATTTTCCGGATAAAAATCCGCCTGCCAGCGGGCTCCATGGCATTACAGCCAGGTTTTGATCGGCAGCTAATGGTAATACCTCCCGTTCAATATCACGGCTTGCTAATGAATAATAGTATTGCAGGCCCGCAAATTTATTCCAGCCATGTTTTTCCGATATACCAATTGCCTTCATTACCATCCAGGCGGGCCAGTTGCATACGGCAATATAACGTACTTTGCCAGTCAGCACGATATCATTAAGTGCTCTTACTGTTTCTTCAACAGGTGTTTTGGGATCTACACCATGAACATATAATATATCGATATGATCCAGTTGTAAACGCTGCAGACTTTCATCAACCGACTGGAATATATGGTAACGTGAAAGGCCCACGTAATTTTTGCTTTCGCCCATGCGGCCACGCACTTTAGTAGCTATTACCAGTTCATTGCGGTTAATGCCCAGGTCGATAATAGACTGACCCAATAATTTTTCCGATTCTCCGAAGGAGTAAACATTAGCGGTATCAATAAAGTTGATGCCTTCGTCTACCACGGTTTTCATCAAATCATTGACTTCTTTTTGCTGAACTTTACCTATGGCCTCCCAATAGCCTTTTCCACCAAATGTCATGGTGCCGAAGCAGAGTTCTGATACCACCAGTCCGGTGTTTCCTAAAAAATTGTATTTCATAGATTTTTGGTTTGAATGTTTTGTAAAATTGAGGGTTTGTTGGGAAATAATGGTCAGTGGAGGGTAAAAAACCTGGCTCAAACAACCCGTAGCCTTGCCTAAACCTTCTCCAAAGAAGAGTACTTTAAGATCATTAGTTTTTGGCCCTGCTCATTTGGATAAGGGTTGGCGCATACTCCCATTCCCACACTTCGCCATCTTCAGGATCGTTTACAGTTCCCAACAGTTTAAAGTTGTTTTTGCGCAATATCCGGGTTGAATAATTTTCTTCGGCAAGGGTACGGGCTGTGACTGTTACAGATGGATTGGTTTTAAGGGCCAATTGAACCAAGGTATATGCTATTTGCACTCCAATGCCCTTTTGTTGATATTGCGGAAAGGTAACGTAAGCTATTTCGACCTTGTTATTAACCTGTTTTCCTTTAAAGGCAGCGCCTCCAACCAATTGCCCATCCAGTTGCACATAATAACATATCCATGGTGGATTAAAGCCTACCTTTTTATAAAAATCAACACATTGCACAAGGCTTTCCCGGCAATCGGAGTTCTCATTAAATTCCTTATTCTGGTACAGATGCTCTTTAATAGGTAATAATTCCATTCAGCTTTTATGGGCTATTCTCAAATATAGCTTTAATGGAAATAAAAATCCTCACGTCAACACCAAATTAAAAACTTAAGATATGCGATTGCGTTATGACTATTAATGAACCGATTGCTTCAAAAACTTGAAAAAATAGGCCGCGATCCTCAAATAACTGCTAAAGCGGCAGGCCTCCGTTATTTATCGGACTCTAACCCGGGTTATACCCGCAAAAAAGCAGGGAGGGGTTTTAGTTTTTTTGATGCCGATGGCACCCTGGTAAAGGATAAAGAACTGATGGACCGTTTTAACGATTTGGTTATTCCGCCTGCTTACACTAATGTATGGATATCACCTTACGAGAATGGCCATTTACAGTTTACCGGCACTGATGCCGCCGGGCGGAAGCAATATCGTTACCATCCCAACTGGAACAAGTTGCGTAATCAGTCTAAATATCACCGGATGCAATTGTTTGCATCACATTTGCCTGCAATAAGGAAGCAGGTAGACAAAGATCTTTCGCGTCATAACCCAGATCATGAAAAAATAGTGGCCCTGGTGGTCCGCATCATGGAACTGACAAGCATCAGGATAGGGAACGAATCCTACAAAAAATTATATGGCTCATTTGGCTTAACCACACTGATGAATAAACATGTTAAAATTGAAGGATCGAATATTGATTTTGAATTTAAAGGAAAAAAGGGTGTTTTCCATAAAGTGGCGCTGCATAGCAAAAAATTGGCCCGGCTTGTGAAGCAATGTCGTGATATTCCAGGTAAAGAATTGTTTCAATATTATAATGAAGAGAGTAAACGCTGCTCTATCGGTTCTGGTGATGTAAACGATTATTTGAAGGAAATCACGGGGGAGGATTTTACCGCAAAAGATTTTCGTACCTGGGCTGGCAGTGTGAGCGCCTTATATGCTTTTAAGGAAGCGGGTGAATTTGATAACATAACCGAATGCCGTAAAAAAATTGTCGGTGTGCTGGATGAGGTTGCTATCAATTTAGGCAATACCCGCACTGTTTGTAAAAAATATTATGTGCACCCCACGGTGATCAAAAGTTACGAGGACGGGACGATATTTAAATACATCAAAAAGCTGGATGAGGATAAGGACGTGAATAGCGTTGAACTGAATGCGGCCGAAAAGGCTTTGCTCGATTTATTGGAAAACGAAAAACTCGCCGAAGCGAGTTAGTCTAACCATTAACTGATCTATTGATAATTGGTTAACTATTTAATTTAATCGCTTTTCTTGGTAGTAATAAACAATACGCCATTTTTGGCTTTGTCGCCATATTTATTTTTTGTTTTTTCGTCTACCGTTTCTGTCAGGCTTTTGATATCAGAAACTGAAAGCTTTTTCAGGTCGGTTTTGGTGGCTTCTTTACCATCAATAACGATCAATTTATTGGCGAAACCATCAATACTATTTACATAGCCTATGGTGTTAACTTTGTAAATCTTATTAAGTTTTTTTGTATTAAATGCATATACTTTGGCCCCGATCCTGCTTGTAGAATCTAAATTTATCTCGTCAGGTATATCAAAAGTTACATCATTTAAAACAACCTTACCTATCGGATTAATAGTAACATGAACATTCTTTTTAACTGTGGTTTGTGTTTTTGCAAAAGCTTTGGTATCTGCTATAACTACCACTGATGTTTTTACGCCATTGCCCGATTGTAATACTATGGGCTCATCATCTGACGATCCATTGGTCGAAATAGAGGTGGAACTGGTCATCGGTGCGTTATCAGATGATTCATTAGTAATAACGGATATATCCGGGCCTAAACCTTTTGAAGCGTTGCCTGAAGATCTGCCATATTCACTTACAGATATATTTTTTGCGTTGGCAAGCATTCCACCGCCGAATTTTTCGTCCATTTTTCCCTTTAATTTTTTGCCGGCCTCGGAATCCTCTGTGGTTACAAATAATACTTCGTGATCGTTATTTAATTCAGGGAAAAATTCCTTCGCTTTATTTGCCGGCACCAATTCAAGACTCAAAATAAGGACAGGATCTATTACTTTTAATCCCGCTTTAGTCGATTTTACTCCATTGATCACATAATTAATCGAGTCGGCCTTTTTATCGCTGGTTACCAGGAACGACTTGTTTTTGCCATCTTTCGAATTGCTTTTTCCAAGGTATATGGTATCTGCCTGCTTATTTGCTTTAACAGGTGCCGCTACCGTTTTTGCTTTTACAAAAGCCACAGACGGGTTATTATGATTGATAATGCTAATATTAGATACTGCAGTGGCGATAGATTTGAAGGCATGCAGGCTCTTTTTTGATATCGCAGCATTTGAAAGGCTGAAGACCAGCAACAGTGCAATAACTGCAGGTACTAAAAATACATAACGTGTGAGGTGATACCCCGGCGATCTTTTTGCGTTCATCATGATAATGCGTTTTTTTATGGTTGAAATGTTAAAGTGATTTACAATAGTATTGGATGAGGTAGCCAGACTCACACTTACCAGGCTGTACTGGTATTGTTTACAGTCGGTGCCTTTTTGAAGGATATTTCTGTCAGTTATAAATTCAATATTCTCTCGCACGGCCTTTTTCATCAGCCATACCCCCGGGTTAAACCAATAGAAAATAGTACTCAATTCAGCAAGCAGGATATCAATGGTGTGCCATTGGTTTACGTGTACCTGTTCGTGCTCCAATACATTTTTAAGTTCTGTAGGCGATAGGTTTGAAGTATTGATATAAATGCTCCTCCAAAACGAAAATGGACTGATGTTGTCGCTGATCACCCGGACGGTATGGTCTTGAATGTTGTAGGGCCTGGAGTTTTTGTACAACTTGTATAACGAGAATAGCTGCGTTACCAGGCGGATGGCTAATAAAACAACACCGGCCCAGAATATCAGTTCTATACATTTCCAGTAATCAGGCTGATAGAGGGGTTTAACAAAATTTTCGGCAGGAGCCCTCCAGTTTAAAATAACCGTTTGTACCGGTTCGGTCAGTTGTTGATGTCGCTGTACAAAATCAGATAGGTTTATCTGCGGATACAAGGTTGAAAACAGAATGGCAACCACCAGGTATATCCTGTTAAGGGTATAAAAGGTGAGGTGCCTGAGCACCAGGTAATATCCCAGGCAAAACAATACCAGGGCTATATTTATCTTAAACAAATAAATGAATAATGCAGGCATAGTGATTATTTTTTAGGGTTTTCAATCAGATTGATGATCTCTTTAAGGTCGTGGGCGCTGATCTTTTTTTCGTTAGCGAAAAAGGTGACCAGGTCCTTGTAGGAATTTTCGAAATAATCGTTCACAAAACCATTCATGAAGCGTTTTTTATATTCTTCTTCCTGTATGGCAGGACTGTAGCGATAAGTATTACCGATTTTTTCGCTGGTAAGGAAACCCTTTCGCTCCAAATTCTTGATGGTTGAGGCCAGGGTAGTATAGGGTGGCTGAGGCTCGGCCATCAGATCGAGAAATTCTTTAATAAAACCCGGGCCACTTTGCCATGCTGCCTGCATTGCTTCTTCTTCCTGTTTGGTTAATTTCTCCATGTTTATTACGATTGTTTCGTAAATCTACGAATGTTTCGTAACAATCAAAATTATTTTACATTTTTTAACATTTTATTTTTTGTAATAAATAGGTGACAATAAATTTTTCAATCAATCGTCCTCTATTTTTGTTAATGAGGTAAATTGATTGAATATGTCTATAAAAACAACAGTGATAACAGGGGCCACATCAGGAATTGGGAAAGAAACCGCCCTGGCACTTGCAAAAAAAGATCATGCAATTTACTTACTGGTAAGGAGTATAGATAAGGGAGAGCAACTGAAGCAGGAAATTATAGGCAAAACAGGTAACCAGTCGATATTTGTGATCAAATGTGACCTTGCTGACCTGCAAAGCGTAAATGATGCAGCAGATGAACTAAAAGCCAAACTATTTAATATAAATATACTCATTAATAATGCAGGAGGTATATTTGCACACCGCGAGATAAGCAAAGACGGATTTGAAATGACCTTTGCCACCAACCACCTTGGGCATTTTGCGCTTACTATGCATTTGTTGCCTTTGTTAGAAAAAGGGCATGCGCGCATCATTAATGTAAGTTCAGAGGCATACAAAATGGGCAAGCCCGATTTTGACAACTTAAGAGGAGAGAAAGCCTATTCAAGTTTTAAGGCTTACGGTACGGCTAAACTTTTTAATATTTATTTCACCCAATCACTTGCCGAAAAATATGCCGGTAAAGGCGTTACTGCTTATGCATTGCACCCGGGTTTGGTAAAAACAGGTTTTGGCGCTGACCTAAGCGGTTTTGGTAAATTTATGATATTGTTGTCACGGCCTTTTATGATCACGGCTGAAGAAGGGGCCGAAACTTCGGTTTACCTGGCTACAGAACCCAAACAGGAATCTAAAAGCGGCAATTATTTTAAGAAATGCAAAGTGGTAAAAACCTCGGATATTTCTGATGATTTTTCCTCACGGAACAGGCTTTGGAATATCAGCGAGCAGCTGGTGGGCATAAAGCCTGAGATAAATGCGTGAGCGTATTTTTTTTATTACATTGTCATGGTTATGTAAGTTATTCCTATATTAGTTTCCAAAATTGATCCCTATGCTCATCAACAAAAAATTAACGATAACTGCAGGTTTGTTCGGTGCAATGGCACTAAGCATTGCCGCATCAATGCCGCAAGAGCGCGAAGCTCCCAAACTTGTAAACCTCAAAGTATTTCCAAAAAATATACCTTACAGTGTATTGGATAAGACCATGGATGTTTGGGCGGCCTCATTGGGTGTACATTGCAACTTTTGTCATGCGCGTAATGAAGAAACCAAAAAAATGGACTTTGCTAGTGATGCCAAGCCAGAAAAAACAGTGGCGCGCCACATGTTCCTGATGGCTGCCAAGATCAATAAGAAATTTTTTAAAGCTCAAAAAGATTCCCTGGGAATGGTAATGGAAAGCAGTGTGAACTGTAATACCTGCCATCACGGAACCGCGCATCCCGAAGTGAAGATACCTGAACGGCAGCATGGACCAGGTGGCCCTCCTGCTGGTGGACCGGGCGTTCCTCCTCCGGGCAACGGCTCTCCAGGGAAATAAGAAACAAGTTTTAGAATAAACATCTAAAACTGAGTATCGAAGTATTTAATTGTGATTTTAATATAGTGCCTGGATTTATCCGGGCGTTTTGTTTTTATTGATATTATTCCTGTGTATTTTTATACAAACTTTTATCACTTATCTTACATGTCGTTAGCAATAGTAAATATCCGCGATGCAACCAGGGATGATCTTCATGGTATCCTTGATATTTACAATCACGCTATTATTCATACTACTTCTGTTTACAGCGAGCACCCGCATACCTATGATATGCGGCTCACCTGGTATAACGACAGGGTTAGCAGTGGCTTTCCGGTATTTGTAGCCGAAGCGGATGGACAGATCGTAGGTTTTGGCACCTTTGGGCATTTTAGGGTATGGCCCTGTTACCGTTACACAGTTGAACATTCTGTTTATGTACATATCGACCACCGTGGCAAAGGGATCAGCAAATTACTGATAGGGCGGTTGATAGATCGCGCACGTGAAATGAAGTTACACGCGATGATAGCGGGAATAGATGGAGAAAATCAAGTGAGTTATCATTTACACCAATCATTTGGCTTTGTGGAAGTAGCGCATTTTAAGGAGGTGGGTTTTAAATTTGGCAGATGGCTTGATCTGAAATTTATGGAGTTACTGTTAACACATTAAACCCCTTTCTAAGGCAATGTGCGGGTACACAGAGCTCTATTTTGGATTATTAAATTTTTAGAAAAGTGGCTGGTTTGTAACAATGTTAATAACAACTACCGTTGTGGATAAGTATTAATAACCTTTGTTATAACCCACCGTTAAAATGTTTGATCTGTTATACGTAAGATTAATAACATTTACGTTCTTTATCCAATCATAAATCCCTGTTTTTTGATAAAGACAGGGATTTTTTGATTTTTATGGCGACTGGATCGGGCGATTTTTTTTAATGTCAAAGCAATTATATTTTTAACCTCAGCTTGCGCCTTTCCAGCAATCCGCCCACAATAACCGTAATAAAGGCTATGCCCCATGATCGCAAAAAGCCACCAATGCCTTCATTTAAAAATGTGGGATAGTGAAAATGTATCAGCTTAAATATACCCACCATAAAATAGGGGAGCAGATAACAGGTAAGAGTGCTTGTACCTGCCGGCCAGATCACTTTAAACCAGTTTTTCTTGCCCTTAAAATCAACAAGATAGATCATCAGTTCAAAAACCAAAATGCTGATACCAATACAAATAAAAACCCACGAAGGGGTAGACCGGATCTTTGAAATACCATCTGTATAAGGTCGGATAAGCAAACCCGCTGCTATTGCCGCGCATCCGGTAATAAATAACGAAACCCACATGGTCTGTTTATTAGCTTTAGCGGTGAAATGTGCATACCAGAGCGAAATAACAATCCCTGCCATTACCAAGGTTGCTGAGGAAGCATCATTAATAACCCAAAGGTTAAGATGCGGAATCCTATGATGCGCCCCGGT
>JAQBOK010000125.1 GCA_028288085.1 Mucilaginibacter sp. | reverse complement strand
TGAACTACTATTGAGTGTTCGCCGTCTAATATCTCATCTGATAGCTCCAAATTGCGGCGTACGGGCAGGCAATGCATTACTTTAGCATTATTGGTATTTTCAAGTTTCGCATTGGTCAGCATCCAATCCTCATTTACCGCAAATACTTTTCCATAAGGTTCATAAGCCGACCAGTTTTTTACGTAGATAAAATCGGCATCTTTTAATGCCTCATCCTGGTTATTGGTTATGGTTGCACCCTGTGTAAAGTCTGTACAAAGTTCGTAACCTGCTGGGTGGGCTATGGTAAAATCAATATCAGCTTTACACATCCATTCCGCAAATGAGTTAGGTACAGCCTGTGGTAAAGCTTTTACATGTGGCGCCCATGTCAATACAACTTTTGGGCGTGGTTTGGTTTTTAATTCTTCTATGGTCACCAGATCTGCCAGACTTTGTAGTGGATGCCTTGTAGCTGATTCCAAACTTACCACTGGTACACCACAGTATTTTACAAACTTGTTAAATATGTTTTCGTTATAATCTTCAACACGGTTTTTTAATCCCGGGAATGAGCGCACACCAATAATATCCGCATACTGGCCCATCACCGCCGCGGCCTCGCGTATATGTTCAACTGTAGTGCCATTCATTATTGCACCATCCTCCAGCTCCAGCGCCCAGCCTTCTTTATCCATATTAAGCACCATTACATTCATACCGAGGTTTAGACCAGCCTTTTGGGTACTCATGCGTGTACGTAAGCTCGGATTTAAGAATACCAAACCCAGTGTTTTGTTTTTACCCAGATGTTGATGGGCATAGGGGTTTTGCTTTAGCTGCAAAGCTTCCTTAACGAGCGATTGAATGTCGGCGACATCATTTACGGAGGAAAAAAGTTTCATAAGAGCCTCACCCTAAGTCCCTCTCCGGCAGAGAGGTGCTTTTTGATTTTATAAGTTATAAAATATAGCCCATATAAAGTCTCCCCAACCGGGGAAATTTAAAGTGGGTTTGTTAATTGTTTATTCAATACTGAAGCAAAAGCTTCTAAAAATCTGTCAGCATGTGCTTTGGTTAGATTTAAAGCCGGTAATAGCCGTATTACGTTGGGTTTGGCCTCACCGGTAAAAATGTGATGCTTAAACAAAAGTTCCTTGCGTGCATTGGCCAACTCTTCGGGCAATTCAATACCGATCATTAAACCACGTCCGCGCACTTCCTTTACTTGTTCAAACTTCTTTATTTCATCAATTAAATAATTACCAACTTCAGCTGCATTTTCTAACAGGTTATCCCTCTCAATCACTTCCAATACAGCCAAGCCTGCTGCGCAAGCTAAATGATTACCTCCAAACGTAGTACCCAACATCCCATAAACAGGTAATATTTTAGGCGAAATAATGATTCCGCCAATAGGGAAGCCATTACCCATGCCTTTGGCCATGCTATAAATATCTGCATTTATCCCGGTAAAATCATGTGAAAAGAATTTGCCTGTCCGTCCGTATCCACACTGTACAGAATCAGCAATAAACACCGCATTGTATTGATCGCAAAGCGACCTTATCTTCTGTAAAAAACTTTCGCTGGCTACCTGTATGCCGCCAACACCCTGTATGCCTTCAATAATCACCGATGATATTTCATTATCGATAAAAGCCTGTTCCAAAGCAGCTTCATCACACCAAGGCAGGAAGATCACATTATCAGTTTCATTAATAGGGGCAACAATCTTAGGGTTATCTGTTACCGCTACCGCCAATGATGTACGTCCATGAAAAGATTTGCGAAACGCGATCACTTTCTTTTTTCCATTGTAAAATGATGCCAGTTTAAGCGCATTCTCATTTGCTTCCGCACCCGAATTGCATAGGAATAACTGGTAATCTTCCTTGCCAGAAATCTTTCCCAGTTTTTCAGCCAGTTCTTTTTGCAATGGGATCTCTATCGAATTAGAATAAAACCCGATTTGGTGTAACTGATCTTCTAGTCGCTTTACATAATGAGGATTGGTATGACCGATAGAAATGACAGCATGGCCCCCGTAAAGGTCAAGGTACTCAGTACCCTTATCATCATAAACAAGACTGCCTATTCCACGAGTTATATTAATATGATTAATCGGGTATACGTCAAATAATTTCATTTTCCTGAGGTATTAAAAAGCTGTTGCTTTTAGTTTAAGCCCTGCCGTTTCGTCAAGATCGAATAGTAAATTCATATTCTGAACTGCCTGGCCAGATGCTCCTTTTGTTAAATTATCAATAATACTGGTGATCAATAACTTGCTACCATGTTTAGCTATTTGTATAAAGCATTTATTAGTATTCACTACTTGTTTTAGGTCGATGTTACGTTTGGTAACATGGGTAAAGGGATGGCCCTCATAATAATCTTCATATAGCTTTAAAGCTTCCTCACTTGATAAATCGCAATCGGTATAAATAGAAGCTATAATACCACGTGTAAAGTCGCCGCGATAGGGTATAAAACTAAGTGTCTGTCCAAACCCTGGCTGTAACTGGTTTAACGATTGATTAACCTCTTTTAAATGCTGATGTTCAAAAGCTTTATAGACAGATAGATTATCATTGCGCCAAGTAAAATGCGTAGTAGCTGAGGGGCTTTGCCCTGCCCCGGTTGAACCGGTTGTGCCTGTGATGTGAACTTCATTATTCAATAAGCCTTTAGCCGCAAGAGGCAACAATCCTAATTGCAGGCAAGTTGCAAAACACCCCGGATTAGCAATATTTTGGGCGCTTTTAATTGTTTCCCTGTTTAATTCAGGTAAACCATATACAAAACTCTTTGCTTTATGCTTAGGGCTTTCAGCCAACCTAAAATCCTGACTGAGATCTATTATTTTAATATTATTGGGAAAAGGATTCGCGTCTAAAAACTTTTTAGCATCACCATGACCTACGCATAAGAAAAGCACATCGATATCATTTGATAATTCGCTTACAAATTTCAAATTAGTATCACCAAAAAGATCGGTATGTACTTCGTAAACAAAGTTTCCGGCATTGCTGTTGCTATGCACAAAAGCAATATCCACATTAGGGTGGTTAACCAGGATGCGCAACATTTCGCCACCTGTGTAGCCAGCACCGCCAACAATTCCTGCTTTAATTTTATTTGACATTGATCCTGTCATTTTTAGTTGATGGGGATGAGTATAAAACAAATTCCAGGTCGCTGGTTTCCTTATTGCTGATAAAATGTTTTTGTCCGGGCTTAATTTCGATACCTTGTTCGGGCTTCAGCATGCTAACAACTCCATCAATGGAAAAAGTAGCCCTGCCTTTCAAAATAAAAAACACCTGCAGGGATTTTTCGTGATAATGTAATTGTTCGGATGTATCGGGTGGCATCAATTCCTGTTTAACAGACAGGGCATCCGTATCAATATAATTCCAGCCGTAACAATCATCGCCCCATTTATAATGGCTTGCGCAATCGCTTTTTGAAAATGCCTGGTTATCCATTGTCTGTATTGTTTACCTTGTGATATATCATTACCTGGTTGCCAAATATCTTAGAAAAGCCTTTCACATCCTCGCCTGTCCATGTGTTATTCATTTCGCCATAACTACCGAATTTGCTCGACATCAGGTCGTGTGCAGATTCTATGCCGGTAACCTGGAAACGATATGGATTTAATTGTACAAATACTTTACCGCTTACATTGGGCTGAGTATCGGTTAAAAATGCTTCGATATTGCGCATTACAGGGTCATGGAACTGCCCTTCGTGCAGCCAGTTGCCATAGAATGTAGAAAGCTGATCTTTCCACGAAAGCTGCCACTTGGTTAATACATGTTTTTCTAAGGTATGATGAGCCTTGATGATGACCATTGGCGCGGCAGCCTCAAAGCCTACACGCCCTTTAATGCCAATTATGGTATCACCCACGTGAATATCACGACCAATACCGTAAGGTTGCGTAATGGCCTGTAAAGCTTGTATAGCCTGGGTTGGATGGTTGTACTTATTACCGTCGATTCCAACCAATTCACCTTTTTCAAAAGTTAATACAATATCCCTGGTTCCTGATTCTATCATCTTTGTAGGCCAGGCATCCTCCGGTAAACCCAGGTTAGAAGTAAGCGTTTCCTTGCCTCCAACAGATGTGCCCCAAATTCCTTTGTTGATAGAATACTTCGCTTTTTCGAAGTTCATTTCAACATTATGTTTCTTTAGGTATGCTATCTCTTCTTCGCGACTTAATTTAAGATCACGGATAGGGGTTAATATCTCTACTCCCGGAATCAGGATATTGAAGATCATATCAAACCTCACCTGGTCGTTTCCTGCTCCTGTGCTGCCATGTGCAACATATTCGGCGCCTATCTCTTTAGCATAGTTAGCAATAGCTGTTGCCTGGCTCACGCGCTCGGCGCTTACAGATAGGGGGTAGGTGTTATTCTTTAATACATTACCATATATGAGGTAGCGTACGCAGGTATTGTAAAAATTTTCGGTCTCGTCAACCACATGATGGGAAGTAACACCCATGCGGTATGCTTTCTGTTCCACTTCAAATAGTTCGTCTGCGGTGAAACCGCCGGTATTTACAATTACCGAATGAACCTCGAGACCCAGATCACGGGTTAAATAGATGCAGCAAAATGAGGTATCTAAACCCCCGCTATACGCTAATATTACCTTTTTTTTCATTGAATACTTTGTTTGCGCAGAGACGCAAAATTTGCATCTCCACATTATAATTTTTATCCTTTAACCTCGCAATGGTGCGGTGGTTGTTTTACCCTTTCAGCTCAAAGCTAAACTTGTCCATTCTTTTTTTAATGGCATTTTCGATCCGCTCAAGCAAAGTAGCCTTATGCGTTATCTTTTTCATTTTATCTTCAAATTCCTTTTGTTTCTCTAACGGGTCGAATAACATGGCGGTGCACATGCAATTCTTACGCTCTTTACTGGTTAATATATCATAATTAACGCAGCTTTTGCATCCCTGCCAAAAATTCTCGTCCTGGGTAAGCTCCGAATAGGTAACAGGTTCATAGCCTAACTCCGAATTGATCTTCATTACAGCCAAGCCCGTTGTTAAACCAAATATTTTGGCATTTGGGTATTTGGTTCTCGAAAGATCAAATATTTTACGTTTGATGGCTTTAGCTAAACCAACTTTCCGAAACTGCGGATTAACTACCAGTCCGGAATTGGCCACGAAATCGCCATGGCTCCAGGTTTCTATATAACAGAAACCCGCCCATGTTCCATCTTTATGGAAAGCGATCACTGCCTTTCCTTCCAGCATTTTATTAGCAACATATTCTGGTGAGCGTTGGGCAATACCTGTACCACGTGCCTTTGCCGATTCAGCCATTTCATCACAAATATGCGGGGCATAGTCAACATGCTGGGCAGATGCAACCTGAATATCGAAATCTTGTATGGTCATTATTGTAGAAAAATTAACGTTAAATTCCTGGCTTTGCGGCCAATACGTAATTAGATGGATTTTTGTTGATGAAGTTTAAAAACCTCATACAGGGGTAAATAGCAGATAACAATTAAACCCGGGGAATATAGAGCCTTCGTCGTGAAGGGGAAAATTCAAAAACAGGTGAAACCAAAGCAGCGGCAACCAGAGCAGTTATTGCTCTTATCGCGGGCTTATTTAAGCTTTGCTGGATCATTTTTTGTGCGTGTTTTTGTTATTTTTAATTTGGGTGCAAATTATCGCATAAATTTTTACTTATGCAAGAAAAAATATGTTTAATGTTAATAGGCTGACAGCGCCCTCTAAATCTCCCCCGGCAGAGGAGACTTTTAAAGCCCTCCCTTCCGGTGAGGTTTTGGGTGGTGCTTAACAATATCATTAACGATCATATCCGCATGTATACGTGAGTTTTCAATGAACCAGAGGTGCGTATCCATTCCGCCGCATACTACGCCGGCAAGGTATATGCCCTTTTGGTTAGTTTCCATGGTTTCGTGGTTATATTGAGGGAGGCATTTTGCATCTTCTGAAAGTGTGATGCCCAGCCTCTTCAAGAATTCGAAATTTGGCTTGTAGCCCGTCATCGCCATCACAAAATCATTGGGTATAGTGATTTGCCCATCCGGGGTTTGTATATCCACTTCGTGTTCACGCACGGCTGTCAGGCTCGAATTAAAATATGCTTTAATGCTGCCTTCTTTTATGCGGTTAATAATATCCGGCCTTACCCAATATTTTACACGGTGACTTACCTCGCCGTCGCGAATCACTAAAGTAACCTCGGCACCCTTACGGTAAGTTTCCAAAGCCACATCAATAGCCGAATTGCTTGAACCTACTACCAGCACCTTTTGCAGGGCATAATAGTGCGGGTCTTTATAATAGTGTTTTACTTTTGGCAAATCCTCTCCGGGGATGTTCAGGTTAACAGCGATATCATAAAAGCCTGTGGATACGATGATGTTTTTAGCCTGGTAGTTAGCTTTGCTGGTTTTGATGGTATAGTGTCCGTCCGTTTTTTCTACCTGTTCCACTTCTTCAAATAAATTCACTTTAAGGTGATTGGAAAAAGCTACCCTGCGGTAATATTCCAATGCCTCGGCACGGTTGGGTTTGTTGCTGATGGTAACAAAAGGTATCCCGCCAATCTCCAGTTTTTCTGAAGTGGAGAAGAATGTCATGGTAGAAGGGTAGTTGTATAAGGAATTAACCAGGCATCCTTTTTCTACAATAATATAGCTTAACCCGGCTTCCTGTGCAGCCAATCCGCATGCCAAACCTATGGGGCCACCGCCTATGATGAATATATCGAGCATTTTAAATGTTTTTTATTATTTTTTTTATCATTGCGAGCGATAGAGTGTGGCAATCGCATACTATGCATGTTCGCCCTGTACAGTTCGCAATTGCTTCGTGCCTTACAGCAATGACAGGGTTTGTTATTCCACCAGCACGTCCCTATATTCCTTCACCCTGTCAAAAACCGACCGCGCGAAGGTACATGTTGGTAATATCTTTAGCTTATTTTCGCGGGCGAAATTTACACCGGC
>JAQBOK010000023.1 GCA_028288085.1 Mucilaginibacter sp. | reverse complement strand
CGGCTTTGGCTTTCTCCAGGGTTATGATTTCATTAAACTTAACCTCTTTACCAAGCTCCTTTAAATAAAGATTTAATTTAACATTGCTTATTGCCGGTGGCAAACTATTTTCTGTTTTATCTTCATACTTATGCATGATAGCTTTAACAGTTGAATGAATGGGAATAGCAACTGTTTCCCCGGTCTTTTGGGTTTTAATCTCAATGAAATTACCATCAATGTTACTTGCCTTGATATTGGTGAAATCGCTAAA
Source organism: Mucilaginibacter sp. (assembly GCA_028288085.1). Classification (GTDB taxonomy): domain Bacteria; phylum Bacteroidota; class Bacteroidia; order Sphingobacteriales; family Sphingobacteriaceae; genus Mucilaginibacter. Next base: position 64,262 of record JAQBOK010000023.1, on the reverse strand, counting down.
GCGGAGGCCTGTCCAGCATCCAACCAAAAACAAATCTCTAACACGGTCCAGTTTAGGCTTTTCAGAAAGATCTTTATCAAATAATTTCTGCAGTTGATCCTGGTTTAAATAGATATTTTCAACATCGGCACGGACCTTTACAAAGCGTTTGTGATTATGGATATTGTTATTGTGCAACCCTTCATCGGCTGCTTCGGTCATCACGGTTTTTAGAAACTTGATCGCGGTACCAAAATAGTTATCTGACAACTTTTCAACTTGATAGGCGTAATCACGGAAATCATAATAAAATTGCAAATCTATCTCAGCAAAACCAATATCGGATTTATAGCAGTGTTTAAGGTACCGATTAATCACACCCGCAGCGCTGTTATAGTGTCGAATTGTGCCGGGTGCTAAAGTCTCTCCCTTGCTGTTGGATCTTCTCCCCGATTTTGTATCAGATATTAAACGTTTAATGTAACCCGCCACTGATAATTTATCAGGCTTCTTGTATTGATCGGGAAGGGTGCCATCAGTTTTCAATACTTGCAAACAAAGTTCTTTTAGCTTTTCAGGTTCCGGGTAAACATTTTCTTTACTAGTTAAATATTCGAATGTGGAGCTTAGCCATTTACCAATATTTTCAATATCTGATTTTAACTTATCAGCATTGGCCAGCTTGGCTGTTTGCTTTGGTTCGTTCTTGTCATTATTCCAATAACGCGGCTCAATCATTTTGCCCGTACCAATGATGACCAGCTTATTATTGTATCGAACATACGCCCGGATCTGTGTCACTTTATTTTGAGGTTCGCTTTTTTGTAAATAGAATTTAACTGAATGTCTAAAACCGGCCATATGGATAAATTATTTGATCAAATTTATAAAAAATGAACGGATTGTGAACGGTTTTAAGCAGTTTATTTGATTTTCGTTGTTAACGATAGTTAAGTAAAGTGGCATTTTATACCTAAAATGAGCGTAATTGAGAGCGGAAAAGACTACGTGTTAAAATAATTATCGTCCCAGCGGGATCACCCAAAAAGACAAAAACAGCCTCTCCTATATTAGGAAGGCTGTTTTTTGTTTCACAAACAAGCTACTTCATACCCTTTACAGTCAACACAACCCTATTCGGGCCTATTGCGTCACGATTGTATCGCGATGTTTAGCATGAGGAAAAATTAATTTAATCAGGGACTATTATCTTGTTCCTATGTAGATTGATATTTTTGTTTTTTTAAAAACAACCTTGCTGCTTCAAGTTCGGGCCTGTTTGAATCAGTTGTGCTTGTAATACCCGTCAATTGCCGGTAATAGGAATTAGCTTTTTTAAAATCGTGCAATTTTTCAGCAGCTAATCCTGCGCCATAAATGCCGTTAAACCGGTTGGAGTGCCTTTTCAAATCCGCTTCGTAAGCTTCCAAAGCTTTTTCAGGTTGGTTCATTTGCAGTAACATATCTCCCAACAATTCTCTGGCCGGAATTACTTCGCCCGGGGTAACGGGACTTTTTTGAGTATTGTCTTCCATATCAGCTGCAACAATCATAGCCTTTAATGCTTCATTATTTTTTCCTTCTTTAAAGAGTATCCATGCTTCGGATGTATTGATCTGAATTTTTACCTGGTTGGCTTTATACAAATCTTTTTGTTTCAACAATGTATCATAGATCGTGTTCAGGTTTTTTAACTCATTCCTGGCTGAATCAATTTTACCGATATGAACAAACCCGAGAAGCCGGGTAAAATTGACAATAGCTTTTTGCCATGGAAATTTTTGCCACGGAAAATCAGCCGGATGTATTTTGAGGCTGGCTGCATCTTTCCACATTTTGTTTTCAAGCGCATAGCGGGAGGGAATAGCAGCAAAAGCATAGGCGTCTGTAGCATCCACCGGATACACCGCATCAATCGTATTAAGATAATCGCATTGCTCTTTCGCAAGCTTGTTTTCCGCTTTTTGCAGGTAGGCATATACCAGGTAGTCCATACCATGCAGTTCCTGATCCCAACTCCCTTTAATACCCGCGCCTTGGGCATAGCACTTTGCATAAGAAACAGAAACAAGGTTTGAACTAATGCATTCGTCCCAAAGCCCCAATCTTGTAAATATATGCGAAGGCATGTGCTGGGCATGTGCAGAGGACGGAGCGATGGAAGCATATCTTCTTGCGGCCGGCAGGGCTAATATTGCAAGCTCGGGATAATCGTAAGTATGAATAATATAATGTACAATTCCCGGATGATCGGGTTCGCCGGGATATAAGGAGGTCAAAATAGCCCCAGCTTTTTTTTGATTGCTGAATGATCTGTCAGTCGGATCTGCCGCTGCATCAAGTGCCAAAGCATAAAATATAGCAGCTTCCTTATCAGCTGGATTTTCTCTGTATGTTTTTCCCATCGCTTTTTCAAAGCGGATGCTGCGTGTATGATGATCCACTTTATCCCAATCCTTATAGAACAAGGCCATTGCTTCAATATAATCAGATTCTCTTTTTGATTTTTGGGTAATATGCTGCGCAATAGCAATTGCTTTAGACCCTTTTTTTAGTTCAGCCTCAGTAGGTGGCGACCATAGCGGATGATTGTTGCACATAGCCACTCCCCAGTAGGCCATGGCACAAGCTGGGTCTTCATCAATTATTTTAGCAAAAACCTTTTCTGCTTCATCATATTCAAATGAATGGAGTAGCGCTATGGCCAGATTAAAGTCTTCTTTTACACTCATGGGAGATGATGTTTCAAATTCGATTAAGCCGAATTGCTTCCCTGGGGCACCACATACGGTAATTTTTCCCCGTTTCAGATTAATTGCATTTATTGCTGCGCTGGATGGTGTATTGTTTTTTCTATTGCACGACAAGAGTATAAATAAGGATAGACTAAAAAATACCAGGTGCAATGCCCGTAATGATTTTTTCATAATGCCTGATTATAATTTTTCAAAGAATGACAATAGAGTTGCCGAAACGATTGTATTTATGAATAATATGCAAAAAGGCTAATAGTTCAATATCTACAAATCCTGATCTTCATTTATCTTCATTTTTTGTACTATTGAGTAGCATAAAGCCAAGTCTGCTTTAAAGGTAAGTGTTTTATTTAGTTAGTCCAAAAGGTTTGCTAAGCCCTTTTAAACCCATCAAAAAAGCTCTAAAATTGCACCAGCCGGATCACGGGAACCATCATCAAACAACACCAAACCTCTCAAATTCAATGCATACATAATCTTAGATACAACAAATGCCGGCAATTTAATGTATAAGTATTACGATATATCTAATAAAGAATTTTTTAGTTTTGTTGAAGACCATTATATCAAATAATCGTAAATGAATTCTACGGAAAAACTGAATAAAAATTTGAGAATTATAGAAAATGTAATTTTCGTATTGGCATTTGGTTATATAATGTATCACCTGGTTACAAGCTATGGGTCATATGTCCACGATTCAATAAAAGGTAAGGGTTATATTGGTGCGATCGTCGATCCTATTTTCACTCACGAGTATTATATAAGTGTAGTATCTATATTGATCATATTGAGCGCTACTTGTGTTTTATGGGAAATTCTGTTCTTTATCATTCAGCTTTTAAAAGAAGAAAGAGGCAATACACAAGGCTATGATAAGTATAAAATCATCTTTAAAAAAGTTTCAGTAAACTATAAACCATCTTTTTTGGCCTTATTGATCCACCAACTTTTGCCAAAGTTAATTTTGATCAATATGTTTTGGATTTGGCTGCCCCATATTCAAAAATTCGGATTATTCACCATCAATTTAAAATGGTATAGTTGGATTTATGCTTATTTATGCTGGGAGTTTTCTACATGGGTATTCCATTTCAGTTCTCATCGCATACGATTTTTGTGGTGCCTCCACTCTCCGCATCATGCGCCAGCTGAATTAAACATGACCGTAAATTGGGTTCATTTCTTCGCAGAGAGCTATTATTCTACCTTAATTCATTTAGTTATTTCAACTCTTTTGGGCGTTAACCCGCTTATGTTTTTGGCAATTATGTCTATTGACAGTGCATGGGGAGTATTTACCCATGTGAGCGAAAGGGCTTTAAAAAATGGTCAATTAGGCATATTGCGCTATCTTATTATTACACCATCGCATCATCGGGTGCACCATGCAAAAAACCCCCTGTATCTTGATACAAATTTTGCTTTTGTTTTGCCTATTTGGGATTGGATGTTTGGGACATTGCAACCAATTAAAGAAGAGGTTAAGGTAAACTACGGTATCTCAAGAGAGTTAGATGTCACCAATTTTTCAGATTTGTATTTTGGGGAAATATTACTTCTTTATCGCGATGTAAAAAATGCAGCTGGAATAAAGAATAAGTTATTATACATCGTAATGGCTCCCGGATGGACCCCTACCTGTTCAGCTAAAACAGCTTCGGCTGTAAGGCAGGATTTCTTGAAAACAAACCCTGCATTGGGTGTCACAAGTAAGGATAGATTTTTAGCTGCAATTAAATCCAGCTTCAAAATAGACAAGCTCAAAGTAAAGGGTGTTTAAATCTATGACTCGCGATAGATATGTGACATCTTACAAATAGTTTGACTATTTCCCGGTAATTTTATGAGTCTGGTCACGTGTATTAATACTTAAGAGAAAGTCTATTGCGCTTTTATGCGCCTTACATGCTGTGTTAAGGATGCCACCCATCAGCCAAAAATAATGAGTTACACTCCTGTAGCATTTAAGGGAGACAGTTACCCCCTCTTGCTGCAAACGAACCGCGTATTTTTCGGCCTCATCTCTTAAGGGATCATATCCGGCAGTATAAATCAGAGTTGGGGGCGCATGCGCCACACTACCTGCCAACACAGGTGATGCAAATTCGCTATGGCCGTCCTCAATTTTCTCCAAATACATTCTCCAGCTTTGCTGCATCACGGCCCTTGAAATTAGATAGCCTTCATCATATTCAAGATATGACGGGGTATCAAAATAGTATTCAAGAGCCGGGCAGATCAACAATTGCCCAAACAATTTATCTCCCCTGGTATGGTGCAACAGATTAACCAAGCCAGCTGCAATATTACCACCTGCATTATCTCCGCCAACAACAATCCTTTTATGATCCATTCCAAAGTAGAGTCCCTGTTTCTTTATCCAATTGATCACCTCGAGCCCCTGATACAAAGGAACCGGGAAATGATATTCAGGCGCGAGTGCGTAATCCACTGAAACAACGGTGTAACCGCTTCCTTCAGCGAGGGTACGACAAATATGATCACAGGTTTCGAGGTTACCCGCCACCCAGTTGCCACCGTGAAAGTAAACCAGCACAGGCTTATTAAAATCAGGTGCGGTATCATATATCCTGATCTTGAATTCCGGAAGTTCGCCAATGATGAATTTCAGCTCTTTAATCATCATGGGGTTAGTGTCTGAAAAAGACACTAACCTTACAAGTTCATTAAGCCGGGACTGGAATGCCGGGACAAAAAACGATGCATTATGCTCATCATTAAACTTTGTTTTAAGCAGTTCTTCAATTACCGGGTCCAGATCCTGCTGTAAAATAACAGGCATTTCATCCATTTTTCCCAAGTAATTTAAAGTACTAATTCAAGAGAAGCAAGATGCGCCGAAATCAAATCCGTTTCCTCTTTACTTAAACTGTTGTCTATTGCTTTCGCATTTTCAATAGCTTGTTCATAATTCCGTGCGCCAACCAGGGCAATAGTAATTCCAGGCTGTTGAAGTGTCCATAGAATAACTAATTGCCCGAGGGTTATATGTTTGTCATCGGCAATGGGCCTTATTAGATTTAAAAAATCATTAGTTTGTTTTAAATTTTCATCCTTAAAAAACGAGACGCTTTTACGGTGATCACCTTCAGAAAATTTGTATCCGGGTTGCATCTTCCCGGTTAATAGCCCGCGCTCCAGTGGGCTGTATGCCAATATAGATTTATTATTTTCGATGCAATACGGAACAAGTTCTGTTTCAATATCCCGTTTTACCATACTATAAGGAACCTGGTCTGATACCAGGGGGATATACTTTGTGGCCTCTTCCAACTGGGCCACATCATAATTGCAAACTCCTGCATGCAATACTTTCCCTTGTTCAATAAGCCGGCAAACAGCTTCCATGCTTTCTTCAATAGGTGTTGTAGAGTCGGGCCAGTGAATTTGATAAAGGTCAATGTAATCTGTGCCTAATCTTCTTAAGCTGTCTTCACATTCTTTAATTATACTTTCCTTACCCGCATATTTATAGATATCAATATCACTGCCGTTATTATTCTTACTGCTAAAGGCAAAATCCCCTTTTTTCAAATCCCAGCGCATGCCATATTTGGTCAGTATCTGAAAGCTATCACGTGGTATGCCCTTAATGGCCTCGCCAACAATTTCCTCACTTGCTCCCTGCCCGTAAATAGGCGCCGTATCAATTGATGTTACCCCCAGCGAATAAGAGACCCTGATGGCTTTAATCGCATCTTTTTTTTCTGTACCGCCCCACATCCAGCCCCCGGCTGCCCATGCCCCAAAAGTTACCTCTGAAAGTTGCAAGTCTGTGTTTCCTAATTTCCGGTATTTCATAGTTGAGTTAATTTAAAATACATTTTTTGTTAATTAGTCCTTATAAAATAACTTTGCTTAACTATACGTTACTATATTATTAAAGACAGCAACAAAGGAACAATAAATGGTTCTTTGCATCAATAACTTACTAAGTAATTAGGCACTCATTAAAAGGTTAGCTATGGCAGAGAGAAAGCTCAGTTCCACAAATTTTTATAATCAATCATTTTTGGAAGAAAAATGTGCACTTAACGAATTAATATATTTGTTAAGCAAGCGATGGATGACCGAAGTGCTGTTTGGTATTGAAGAAGGCAATAACCGTTTTACAAGCTTGAAAGAGAATTTAGAACACATTAGTGATCATATTCTTGCTGACAGGTTAAAGTTTTTGGAACAGCACGAATTAATTCATAAAAGCTATATACCGGGCAATCCTCCACGCACAGAATATAGCCTGACAGATAAAGGAACAGAGTTAAGCTGCATTTTAGATGGTGTATGCCAGTTTGCAGAAAACAAGATGAAATTTTAAGATTTTATCGGCAGGAGAGTTACGCCACATACTCAAGACACGTTCGTAAAAGATATTTCATCTTCAGCTACTATTGTTTTATCTGTTATTTCCCTTATAACTTTATCAAGTTCGTCAGCAGATAATAAGAGATATTCAAACATTCTTCTTTTCTCATCTTCATCTTTTAAATCTTTTATAATGTTAACAAGCCCCATGATCCGGGCAAGCGGCGCCCTTACTATATGTGATTGTATCCACGATATTTCGCTCAGTTTTCTATTTTGTTCCTCTATCTCTTTGATGTAATTTAATCTTTCGGTAATATCCGTTGCAATGCTAACCCTTGCATTTATCCCTTTATAATTGATAAAATTACTTTGAATTTCTACACTGATGACCTCTCCGTTTTTCTTTAAATGTTTAAATATTCCTAAACTATTATTAATTGGATCTTTGTTAAATTTTAATAGCGCCATTTCAAATGCAGGAATTTCTTCCTGTGATCTTATTTCTTTCAAATTCATCATCAAAAGCATTTCCCTGGTATAGCCGTAATGCCTTATAAATGCTTCATTCACATCTAAAAAAATCAATGTTTCTAACTCAAATACAAACATTGGCAATGGACTCAAATGGAATAGTTCGCTGTATTTTTTTTCTGACTCTTCAATCGCTGAAATCGCTTTTTTACGCTCAGAACTGTATACTATACTTTTGTATAATGAGCTGGCAGTTAACTCCTCTTTCAAGATATAATCAGCAATCCCTAATGAAAGGGACTTTACCCCAAAGGCCGAATCAGCGTATCCCGTTAAAACTATTACAGGTGTATTTAAACTTAATTCAACAATCTCCCTAATGAGTGGCAAGCCGGATTTGTCTGGCAGTGAAAGATCTAAAAGAATAACATCAAATTTAAATATCCCGGCCGATAGTATCTCTTGCGCTTCCTTAAAGTCTATTGCCTGCATTAATGTAACTACCTCTATTTGTTCAACTAAAAAATCTTCTACAAGGACAAAATCTCCAGGGTTATCCTCGATAATCAAAATATTAAACTCTTTTTTATCCGTTGTCATTTTTCTCAATTTTTAGTATTCAACAATTAGGTTAATCCGCAAGCGGCCAGGTTTCCGCATTTGATCTTATAATATTTACTAATTACTTAGATGATTTACCTTATTGCTCCTTTTAGCACCAGTCCCCGCCATCGCACTCCCTATTTCAATATCCATTAAAGAAACCAATGGCTGATTGCAACGAGCAGATATGCGTTGCCGTCAGGTTTTCGGCAGTAAAAGGGACACGAAGTTCCACCATGCGATGATAAATGGAAACATGGCATTGCATATTCAAGCAATACAAATAATAAAGTTCTATGGGATTTTTCATGAGCTAATTATTTAACAAATCAAAGTTGTTAAATATGATGCTAGCGAATTATAGACGCAATTATGAAAATCTTGTAGTTGTTTGGTCTACAACCCTGGCAGCTATACTAACTTCTGACTAATCGCATAGGTAATTAGTTCTGCATTATTTTTGAGTTTCATTTTTTCAAGAATACGTGCTCGGTACGTACTGACGGTAGGTGTACTGAGGCAAAGTATATCAGCAATTTCCGACACCCCTTTTCCGGATGCGATCAGAAGCAGTGTTTGATACTCCCTATCTGACAAAAGTTCGTGGGGTTCTTTATTTGAACTATCATCAAGCATGTCAAGTAATTTTTCTGAAAGTGCTTGTGACACGTACTTTTTGCCATCCATAATCTTATTAATCGCTTTAATTAATTCCATATCGGCAGCTTCTTTTGACAGGTAACCAGAGGCTCCAATTTTTAATGCCCTGAGTGCGATCTGTTCTTCGCTATGAAAACTGAACATTAAAACAGGCACTTTTATTTTTTCTGTTTTTATCTGTTTTAAAATATCCAGCCCGCTTCTGCCCGGTAAGTCAATATCAAGTATTAGAATATCCCAATCGCTTTCTTTTAGCCTTTGAAATACTTCTGCATAATTTACCGCCTCGCCAAACTGAAGTGATGGGAATTCGGCAGCGCAAATTTGTTTTACACCGATCCTAATTGCTGAATGATCGTCGGCTATTAATATTTTCCTTGCCATTTGTACTTACTATAAGCTCAATAACAGTCCCTTTATCAAACGAACTGGTAATATTTATTTCTGCCCCTATAAGATTAGCACGCTCCCGCATGTTTAATAGGCCCATTGATAGCGGGTTATGTAAAGTGCTGGCTTTAATACCTTTACCGTTATCAATTATTCTGATCGTCAATATCTGGGTGTTGTTTTCTATCCGGAAATTTACCATGGTAGCCTCTGCATGTTTGGTGATATTGGTTAACGCTTCCTGGCAAATGCGAAAAATATTTATTTCGAGCATTTTATTAATTACAGGCTGATCTATATCCACGTAAATACGGCTGGAGATCCCGGTTTTTTTTTCAAATTCACTAACAAGCCACTCTATAGCAGCAAATAATCCCAACTTATCAATTAATACAGGGCGCAATTCATTAGCAATTTGCCTTAAAGATTGTATGCTGGTATTCACATCTGCTACTATAACATCAATAATGGGAGCAACATCGCTGCGAACGCCTTCATTTTTTTTTAATGATGTTAACGACATTTTCAGCCCTGATAATTGCTGGCCAAACTCATCATGAATTTCACGTGCAATCCGTGCCCGTTCTTCCTCTAAAACATTATTTAACTGCTTTGCGAAGCTTCTGGCACGCATTTCGGATATTTCAAGGGCTGATATTATTTTTTTACGTTCGGTACTGTACACAATACTTTTGTAAAGCGATAAAGAAGTTATTTCCTCCTTTAAAATATAATCTGACACACCTATTGAAAGTGATTTTACCCCAAATTCAAAATCAGCATAGCCGGTTAAAACTATGACCGATGCATTTAACGCTATCTCAATTACCTCCTGTATTAGAGGGAGTCCGGTTTTATCGGGCAATGAAAGATCAAGGAGTATAATATCAAATGGATGATCACGGTGAGCTAATATTTCTTTTGCAGCTTTATAATCCTGGGCATGTGAAATTATTGGCGCTTCAATTTGTTCCAATAAAAACTCTTCAACCAGGGCAAAATCTCCGGGGTTGTCTTCAATAACTAAAATATTATGATCACCTTTATTGGGCATGATAATTTATTTGGCCGGGATAGAAACTATATTGATCCAAAAATCTTCAATTTTGGTTATCGCCTTCATAAAATCAGATACATCTATCGGTTTTGTTATAAAACAGTTTACGTGGTTTTTATAAGATTGTAAAATATCCTTTTCAGATGACGAAGTAGTTAACATTATGACCGGTATGCTTTTATACTTTTCGTGATTTTTAATATACAATAGCACTTCGTGACCGCTTATTTTTGGCAGGTTAATATCCAATAAAACCAGGTGGGGTATTTCTTCCTTCTTTATTAAAGTTTCAAAAAATCTGATCGCCTCCTTACCGTCCCTTATCGTTGTGATATTATTAATTATCTTACTTTCTTCAAAGGCCTCGGTTGTTAGCAAAATATCGCCTTCGTTATCCTCTATAAACAAAATATTTATCCCCTTCATGATCTGCTATTTTTTTAACATGGTAAAGTAAAATGTACTGCCCTTGCCTTCTTCTGATTTAACCCATATTTTGCCACCCATATTTTCTATTATTTTTTTTGCAATTGCCAGGCCCATCCCTGTGCCAGAATATTCATCTTTATTATGCAATCGCTGAAAAATGATAAATATTTTATCAAAATATTCGGGTGCAATACCAATCCCGTTATCTTTAATGGTAAATTGAAATTGCGTGCCGGTTTCTTTACAGGATATACTAATTACTGGAGCCCTATCAGCACTATGGTATTTTAAGCTATTGCTTACCAGGTTTTGGAAAACCTGCCTTACAGGCGTTTTATAAGTTTTAATTATTGGTAAGTTTTCAAATTCAATACTGGCTTGCACCTCCTCTATCTGCCTTCGGTAAAGCACAAGTATTTCATTAACAACCTTATTGAAATTCACATCCTCCAGGTCATCTTCTGTTCTGCCAACCCGCGAGAACTCAAGCAGGTCGAGAATTATTTGCCGCATCCTTTTAGCGCCATCAACTGCAAAATGTATGTACTGCCTGCCTTTCTCATCTACCACATCACCATATTTTTTTTCCAACTGGCTCATAAAACTGGTTACCATTCTAAGCGGCTCCTGCAAATCATGCGAGGCTACATAAGCAAATTGTTCTAACTCGGCATTTGAAATAGCCAGCTCCCTGGCATGTTTTTGAAGCTTAACATTCAGTTCTCTCAAAAGCGTATCAGACAATTTACGGTCGGTAACATCTTTAAAGTAAACCGATAAACCATTATCAGAAGGATAGGCGCTTATTTCATACCATTTGTGCAATGGTGGATAATAATCTTCAAAGTGAACTGCCTGGTTAGTTTTAAGGGCCTGGTGATATTTTTTATAGGAATTTGAATCAATTGATTCAGAAAATATTTCCCACAGGTTGTGGTTTAGGGTTTTATCCCTGGGCGTCTTCAAAACATTTTCGGCCATATTGTTCCAATAAGTTACCACCCAATTTTTATCAACAGCGAAAAAAGCGTCATCAATACTCTCCAATATGGTATTCCGCTCCTCAAGGGCTTGTTTTCCTGATATCTCAGCCCTTTTGCGATCATCAATATCCTGGAAACTGCCATATAGCCGCTCACATTTACCATCTGTAAATTCGGCTTCAACAATGATCCTTACCCATTTTGCTCTTCCTTTTGCAGTAATAATTTGCAGTTCAACATCAGCACGGGTTCCTCTAATAGCAGCGGCCTCCATTATTTTAATAATAGTCTCCCGGTTCTCTCCTTCTTTGTAAAAATTGGAGGCTTCTTCTATATTAGGCTCAAAACCGGGTTCAGTCTCATGAATTTCCCTGGTTATATCCGACCAATGAACAATGCCCTTCACGAGGTCAACTTCCCATGCGCCTATACGGGCGAGCGTTATCGCCTTATTAAGCAGTTCTGTTAATTCTTTTTTATCCGTAATATCTTTTGCCGAGCAATATAATATACCCTGCTCAGACGCCCCTGTGGTAGTCCACGCCAGCCATTTAATTTTGCCTGATTTTGTGATGTACCGGTTCTCAATATAGTATGTTGGTTTACCGGTAATGATATTCTGCAATTCAGAAACAGTTTTCTCTTTGTCTAGAGGGTGAACAAACTCCATAAATGGCCTTGATAATAACTCCTCTTCGTTATATTCAAGCAAAACACTCATAGCCGGGTTAACTTTCTTAAAGTATCCGTCAATATTGGCAATGCAAAGAATATCGGGTGCAAAATCAAATACTTGTTTCAATTCCTGTTCCAGTTGCTTACGTTTTATCTCGGTTCCCAAATAATCACTCAAGCTTCCAACCAATTTATTAAAGTCAGTTTCTTGTTTTTCGTCCCTGGTAGATCCGAGAAGCAACACGCCGATTACTTCTTTATTATGTTGCAGCGGTATGCCACATACCGTTTTGAGGCCAACTTTCTTAGCCGCCGTGCGACGGACAAATTGTTCGTTTTTATCAACATCACGCCAAAACTGTACTTTTTGTGTCTCCCATGCTATCCCGGGCAAACCCTGGCCTTTTACAAAGCTTTTTATTTCTTTGCTTTCGTCATAAAAAACTTGCAGCTCGGTGGTTTTTGGGAAACTGGCAGTAAGTTGTATGATATTTTTGTCGATACCGATTAACCAGGCTTCGGCCATACCGAAATTGCCAAAATAAACCAGCCGTTCCAATACTTTTTGGAGGGTGTCTTTTAATTCAAATGTTTCATTAAAAATAAGACTTATCTCAGAGAGTAAAGATTTCTGCAGCTCTTCATTTTTTCGTTCTGTAATATCCCTGATGAACATGGATACCCCACTGCCCGAAGGGTATATCCTGTTTTCGAGCCATAAATTATATGGTGCATAATAATCGTCGTTACATACGTATATCTTTTCTTGCAGCGCCTTTTTTATTGACTTATAGGTCTCGGTTTCAGTAGCCCCGGGGTAAACCTCTAAAAGCGTTTTACCCAAAATTGCTGATACAGGCACCCCGAAAATTTCTTCAATTCTTTTGTTTCCATAGGTATAACGCGTGTCTCTATCTATTGCAACAAAACCATCTGTTATGCTTTCAAGTATATTCTCTATCTGTTCGGTCTTTTTCTTTACCTCAATCTCGGCAAGTTTGATCTCCGTGACATCATAAACAAGGGAATAAAAGCCTTTGATGACACTATCCTGCTTATCTGGTAAATATTGGGTATGTGTAAAAATCTTTGCGCCATTACTTTTGTAAAAGGCACGTTCAAAGCTTTCGGGCTTGCCATTTAAAACATTTTGAATATGCGCGGCATGCATCTCAAATTCTTCCTTATCAAGCAGGTTACGTTTGTTGATACCCAGTATTTCAGTCGGGTTCTTTTCAAACCATTCCATATAAGGTTTATTGGCAAATAAACATTGCAGATCTGCGTTCCAATACGCTATCATTGCCGGTAAATTATCGGTGATGGTTTTAATAAAGCTTTCGCTTTCAATAATTTTTTCCTGATTAAGCTTGCGTTCAGTAATATCTGCCCTTATTGCAACGTACTGGTATGGTTTGCCTTTTTCGTTTAAAAAAGGCACAATGGTAGTATCCACCCAATAATAAGTGCCGTCCTTCGCCTTGTTTTTTATTTCACCCTTCCAGGTATCACCTTTCGAAATAGTTACCCATAGATTGCGAATAAATGCTTTATCATGATACCCTGAATTGATGATGCGGTGGTCTTGACCGATGAGTTCTGATGCCGTGTATTTGGATATCCGGCAAAAATTCTCATTCACATGCCTTATGATCCCCTTTTGATCGGTGATGGCTACAATAGATGATTCATCCAATGCATATTTGTAAGCGAATAACTCCTGCATGGTTAGCTGAAGTAATTCGTCGGCATGTATTTTTTCTGAGATGTCCCTGAAGTTGCATACTATGGCATTAACCCCGTGTTCATCAAGCATATTGGTATAAACACATTCCAGCCAAATGAAGTGCCCATCTCCATGTTTTGACCTGAAAGTGCATGTTTTGGTCAGGCCGGGATTTACAAGCACTTCATCAAGCAACAATTTAACCCGTTCCACATCGTCCGGATGGATTAAAGCGGTAGTGTTATATTTTAAACGGTCAGCGGTATTCAGACCATTGATACGCTCTGCTGAATTACTTCGGTAAATAATTTGCAGATCTTTATCCAGTAAAGTAACCCCCTCGTAGCTATTCTCGATAAGTTTCCTAAAAAGGAGATTAACAACATTGTGCCCGCCAGATGAATTATTATCAGATGTGGAATCCGATTTTCTCAATTTAATAAGTTTAGACATAACAATAATCCCTATCAGCAAGATGTAACGGCTAGCAATTCCCCTCGGTTTACGACTCAAATGCTTAAGCCAAAATGATTAATGAGGGAATGATTTAACTTTCGTAAAGCTTACCAATATTTAGTTAGTATTCAACCCGTGTTTTCACGGTATTTTCAAAAAAATCATTTAACACAACATCTCCACCGGCTGGGAAGCTATTGATGATAAAAACAAAAATTTAATTTAAATGGATTTACTTACAACTATTGGTTGTATAAATGTAAGGACTATTTGTTAGGGTAACAAATCTGATTTTTTAATAACAAAGGCTTAAAACAGGCCATTTTTAAATCCGAAAGCTATTAAACCTGGCCTATGGGATATTTAGTTAAAGCCAAACAACTGCTAAAACTAACGTATAACCCGAAAAACTGTACAGAGTAAATTTTTTAGGAACGATATCTGAGGCGGTGTATTCACTGCTGATTACATTACACTTGTTGATATACGCTGCGATGCCGGCGTTTATCAACAAGTGTTACTAAGTTAAGGAAATCGTATTCAACTCACCCCAAAGAAGGCATTCGTGCCAGGCACCACCTCGCCTTTATGCCGATGCGCTTTGTAAAGAGGATTTTACATCTCCTTCTTATCAGCTTAAAAACAAATAGTTTTAAGCCGTAGCAACCAGTTTATTAAGGCTCCTGTAAACATAGGCATTAAAAATATGCCTGCGGGCAAACCTGCCGGAAGAATCTGCGTTGATCAGTTTCCTGTAAACTTCCTTTGGCACGTCGAAATATTCATACACGTTACCATCTGCAAAATGTATTTTAAGCACCTGCGATTTATATTCAAAATCCAAAATGCCAGAACTGGCAGTGGTATTGTTGTATTCCTCAACAGATTGGTTAAGTGTTTCTGGAGCAATGCTTACCAGAAAGTGATAGGCTTCAATAATTGTTTTACTTTTCTCTTCAGCTTCCAGCCTGGTTTCGGCACTATCCTGAAATTTATCAGGATGCCAGGTTTTCATTAAACTCCTGTAAACAGTTTTTAATTCTTTTAATTCAGCTTCTTTATTTACCCCTAAAAGCTTGCGGTAGTCTACTATTTTTTTCATATTATCAATTCGTTAACTTATTGTCATTGAAGTGATAGCATATATAATAGTTACGCGCTTTTTCAAGAAAATAATTTTGCAAAGGTACACTTTTTCAACCTTTTTAAGTGCAAAATATTAAAATCGGCGAAAGCGTTTAAAAATACAGGAGTTGCGATTGTTTGCATTACTTCGTTTGTCACTCTGATCGGGACCACCCCGGCCGTACTGCATTTAATTCAATCCTAATAAACAATCTTACTAAAAGGTATGCCCACCGTTAGTCCTATAGCGTTTTTATTAAACGGAAGCTGGCTGCTTTTGATGGAATTGTTCATATCTGTAAACAATATCTGCGCCTCAAAATTAATTGCAGGCACGCCATTTTTATCGATCAAAACAATGGGAATACCCAGTATGGAATTTAGCGCGTGGTAAGTACCAAAGTTTTTTTCGACACGGAAACTGACCCCCACGTGTGAATCAGGTGGGATGTATACCAGTTTACCTGCAACAACTGGGGTAACATAGTTTTTATAATCACCTATAAATCGATTGCCTTGATTTAATGAAAGCGTATTTGCCCCATTAGCAATTTCGGGCCCGCTTATATCGGCATTATAAAGGGCGCCACTTTGTATCGAATTATTCAAAAACGCCCGGGTGCTTAAAGTGAAAAATATCCGTCCAACTTTGATGCTCTCCCAAAGACGGGTATGGCTTACTGAAAATTCAAGCGGATAATTATATCGCCTTGCAACATCTGTATTAAGCGCCGTACTTACCTCAAATTTTTGAAGGATGATAGGGATATAAATGCCTAGACTGGTCCAGTTGTCGGTTACCAGGTTGTAATTATTTGTCTTTATCAGTAAGTCCGATTGCGCTTCTGAAAACTTTTGAAGGTATTCTGACCTAAGGGCAGCGTAAAAACCCTGTCTTAGTCGTGTTTTTGCAGCATTTGGGCTTTGACCCGGTATTTCTGCTTGTTTAATAGAATCTAGGGCACGTTCAAAATCAACCGCCTTTCTGTTAAGCGTTGTTTCGAGCCCATGCAGTATTGCGGATCTTTGGGCATCCATAGCCATTTTCTGGCTGCTACATTTATCGTAGAAGGTAATCGGCTTTCCCATCCAGGTTTTTTGGAGTACAAATCCCAACCGGTTATCAAAATATTTATTTGAAAACCTGGCTGCATAGGCATTAGCTATATTGGCCCTTGCCCCTATAATAACAAATGACTTTACCCAATCATCACTATCTACAGGTTGGTGAAAATTATGGTTGATAGTGATACTTCCTTCAGAAGCATTTAAGGTGACGTAATTTTTATAAAGGGAAAGGTCCTCATTACCAGAAAGATAGGAGCTCACCTTGTTGGAGAGGAAAATGTTCATCGCTTTATTAGATATCAGCATACCCCTTCCAGTACTGCAGGGCGTATTGGCAACATTGTTGTTCACCAATTTTAATTCGCTGATAATTTGCGCAGGGGTTTGCGCCCTGGTTAGAAAGGTTGAAAAACAGCAAACCAAACTAACCAGTAACCTGCCCCCGAACCTTGCTTTATCAATTATGGCAATACTGTATCTAAACCCCATTGCTGTAAAATTGGATTAGTAAAAACCTTCATGCTATCAGCATCCAGCAGTTTATTGCGGGCCGCTACCCATTGGTCTGCAGCGGCGCCGTACATGCTGGCTATTCTATCAGGATTCAGTTCGTTCACTTTTCCCCAATGGAAGCCAAAAGGGATATTTGCATCCTCCAGTTTCTGCCAAACCTGCGTATAAAAACTATAAGTATTATCTGAATATGGTGCGTCAAGTTCCATTACACAGGTACGTTCAAAACGGGTAAAACCCATGGTTGCTGTTGATTGTTTAACAAACCTAAAGGAGAAAATACCAGTAAATGGGCCAACTTCCTGATTAAGGTCTAACATTAGTTGGGCAACCTGGTTTACGTTATCTATTGAAAAACCTACAGCCGCACTTAACAATTTACCACGCAGCGTGGTATTATTAAAAATCTCGCTGTGGATGCCAAACTGCTTTTCAAAAAGCGTTAAGCTTGCTCCCAATACCTTGTTAACCAATAATGGCACCATTGCCGGGGCAACTTCTGTAAGCGTTCCCATAAATGCGGCTGCATCATCACCAGGACCAATGCCTGCTGCGTTACCTACCGGCGGCTGATAGCCTGGTTGATAACGGCGCTTATACATGGTAGTAACAAAAGCCCCATTATCCATATCATAAGGATTAAGCAATACCGAAAAATGAAAAGGACGCTCATTGCCACAGGGTAAATTTGCAGTACTAAAATCAAGTGTTTGCATGATGGCTTTTAATGAGTCATCATAAGGCATGCGCTGCATATAAGTTTCCAGCAAATACAGGTCTTCTGTTTCTATCATCATTCCGTGAATAATGCCAAAGCTCCCGAAACTTACCAGCGCCGCATTAAAAAGGTCATCATTTTGCACCAGTTCTGTTTGCAAACTCTGAATAAAAGCATCGGATACTACGGGGGCCGAAGCTCTTTCCAGCCAGATATGCCGGTCAGGGCCTACAATAAGATGCAAGCCCACCACAAACTCCGGCGTAGCCCCAAAATCAAAGGCAGAGCCATGTGTACCCGTACTTACCGCTCCCGCTAAAGTTTGCCCGTTACTTGCTCCCGAGGTTTTTAATGACCTGTTTTTTTGCTGCAAATACTTGCTCAATTCCCATATACAATTGCCGCTTTGTGCAAAAAGCAAGTTTGCCGTGTTACCTGTATAAGTTGCCGAAACACTATTGGTGCTAACATTAAATACTGTATTAAGCGACTTCGTATCCAGCATTATGCCATTGTTTACAGTCGCGATCTTCATCCATGACCACCCGCCCCCAAGCGACCGGAGGGGTGTTTGTGTGGCTATAGCCTCGCTAATCAGGTTCTGGAATCCTTTAGTCGCGTCGTTATAGCTGTCCAGGGCATCCAGGGCATCTTCATTTCCTAATTCGTACAGATCCTGAATATCCTCTACGAATGTTTCATGGCGGTTTTCCCAAGTTTTATCGCCAGTTTTAATTACTTTCATTTGCTGATGATTTTATAGGTTTCCTACCTTTTGACAAGGTTTACTGCATTTCCATTCAATCCGTGTTGGGCTCCAAATACCCAGAGTAGCAACTGTAATAAGAGAATAGCCAAAATTATTTTTAACAGTTACTTCGGCCATCCCATTCGCCCCTAAGGAATCGCAAATTGGAGTGGTTACTCTTTTAGGACTTTGTATCAATCCCCAAAGAAAGTGATTAACGGTTGCACCGGAGACTTCAGCTCCTGATTGCGCCTGGGTAGCAACCCTTACCGTATAGCAACTACTAAATATAAATGTGACGGACAATGCCAGCATAAGTTTGCCGTAAAGGGGATGGCGTAAATTGTGTGATGATCTCATAAGATTTGAAAGGTTAATAATTGGAGGTATATCTTCAAAAACTACAAGTTAAAACTGAGATAAATAACTGATTTTCAAAGAGGTAAAAACACCGTATTTAAGCACGTATTTTTACGTATTTTAATATCCAGGATCTAAGAGACTATAAATTACACCTGATAATTTACTCCTGAAGAAGCGGTGAGAGCGTTGGCAGTTGCTTCAATTTACTTCGGCTTAAATTAGAAACTACTGATAACCAATTTGTGTGAAAAAAACACGTTATTTTAGCTGATATATAAACACCATGCGATCAACCCTCCAACAAAATTTTGGCAATATTGATATCTACCTGTTTGACCAGTTGTTGAAAGGCACGTATGATGATTGCAAAAAGGTATTAGACACGGGATGCGGTGGAGGGCGCAACCTGGTTTATTTTCTGCAAAATGGATACGAAGTTTATGGCGTGGATCCGAATACCGAAGCGGTTGAAATGGTAAAATCCTTAGCCAAAAGCCTTGCTCCTATTAATCCTCAAGCCAATTTTAAGGTTGCTCCCGCCGAAAATATGCCTTTTAACGACCAATACTTCGACCTGATAATTTGTAGCGCTGTGCTGCATTTTGCCCGCGATGAGGCCCATTTTGATAACATGTTACGCTCTATATGGCGTGTACTTAAACAAGGAGGCTACTTTTTTGCCCGCCTGGCCTCTGACATCGGCATTGAAAGCCTGGTACAGCCCCTGAATAATGGCCGTTACTTACTGCCTGATGGTTCTGAACGTTTCCTGGTAAATGAGCAAACACTGGTAAACTATACCTCCAGACTAAACGGACATCTGCACGAACCTATTAAAACCACTAACGTGCAAAACATGCGGTGTATGACTACATGGTGCATACAAAAGCTTTAGCAATCAAATTGCTGTACTTTTAAGTTCTAATTGCTTTAATTTAAAGAATTAATGAACGATAAAACATCAAGAGCCGCGGCTATATTGTTTACAAGAGCGCTGCTTGGAATAATTTTCATGATGCAGGGGTATGGAAAAATATTTACCTACACTGTACCCAAAGTATACGTCTGTTTTTTGTTGCATTTGAAAAAACCTTCCTGCCTAAATGGTTGATATGGGGTACCGCCTATTATACTTCGTATATTGAGATGATCTGTGATTTTTTACTCATCATAGGCTTTTTCAGAAAATATGCCTTATACCTTCTTGGCATCGATCTGCTGATCGTTTCATTTGGGCACGGCCTTTTAGAACCCATCTGGGACCTGCAGCATGTGATACCAAGGGCCATTTTACTGATCACAATCTTGCTTGTTCCCGGTAAATATGACAGATGGAATGCGGACGCATTGTTATTTAGGAGGGGCATTGAAAAACAATAAAGTTTCATATTTACTTTGTATTCCGTGTGTATCCTGGTGTTGTGATCACCCCGTCCTTTTGTCGTTATGCACCACATTGTATTGAATTTACAGTGTTATATTTGAATATTTAATAAACTATAATTAGTTAACAAATAATCGCCGCAATATGTCATTCCAGGCTTATATCAACAACATCAAAACAAAAACGGGCAAAGGGCCTGCAGATTTCCGGGAACTTGCTGAGCAAAAGGGGTTCACTCAAAACAGAGAAATTAAGTCCACCGTAAAAGCAGGAGATATTGTAAAATGGCTTAAGGACGATTTTGATCTTGGGCACGGGCATGCTATGGCCATTTATGCCTTGCTAAAAGGCATAAAAAACGAAAATAGCGAATGATCCCGTAACGCATTTAGCTTCATTAAAACCCGGCTTGCCGGCAAGTTTGGTATAACATCCTAACGTTGCCTTTTTGTGAAAAAGGTAACAAAAAAGAATTTTTGATGTTATACTTGCAGCAAAGGCGCAAGCAGCAAGTAATAAAGCTGCTGTAAGCGCCGTTATTTTAACTAACTATAATATTATGAAATTTTTAAGATCCCATTATTTCCCAATCATTATCTTATCCGCATTAATTTCGTTACAGGCCTGTAAGGCAAAAAAAGCAATACAAAAACCAGCCGCGCCGCCTGCAGATACCACAAAAACGGCGCCGCCAGTTCAGCAAACGCCACCACCACCGGCACCAACACCCGCTCCGGCCCCAGCACCTGCTCCTCCTGACTATAATTTCAGTAATATTCAATTTGAGTTCGATTCAGGGATATTGAAAACAGAATCGTACCCTATATTAGATAAAGCTGCTGCAGAAATGAAAAAAGATCCTTCAGCTAAATTTATTTTAAAAGGATATGCTTCTGCAGAAGGAACTGATGAGCACAATATGGTATTATCTGCCGATAGGGCGAACTCTGTTAAAGCCTATTTGGTTAATACAGGAGTTAGTACAGATAATTTAACAACAAAGGGTTATGGCGAAGGCAATCCCATTGCTGATAATACTACCGAGGCAGGAAGAATACTAAACCGCAGAGTGGAAATTAAGAAACAGTAATTAATAAAATACGCATACCAACCCTCTCCAAAAGAGAGGGTTTTTTTATTTGTAAGATTATTACTTCACAGCGTGTAAGATGTGACCGAAAATAAGCATAGCTATATTGAAATAAATAACCAGGCCCGTTACATCAACCAATGTGGCGACAAATGGTGCGGAGGATGTAGCAGGGTCAAACCCAAGCTTTTTTAATACCAATGGAAGCATGGAACCTGCTAATGAACCCCATAGAACTACCCCAATTAGCGAGAAACCGACCGTGAAGGCCATTAATAGCCAATGCACGCCATAAATGCTGCTGAATGTGGTCCAGATAGCGACCCTCGAAAAACCGATCACTCCAAGTATTGCCCCTAACATTAACCCCGATATGATCTCGCGCCGCATAACGCGCCACCAATCGGCCAGTTTAACCTCTCCTAATGCCATGGCCTGGATGATCAGCGTTGATGCTTGGGAACCGCTATTACCGCCGCTGGAAATAATAAGGGGAACAAAAAACGCCAGCATTGTTAATGATGCCAACTCACCACCATATGATTGCATTGCGGTTGTAGTAAGCATTTCGCTTAAAAATAAAATAATGAGCCAGCCAACACGTTTTTTTACCAGCCTGAACAAATTGATATCAAGGTACGGCTCATCCAGCGCTTCGGTACCACCTATTTTTTGGATATCCTCCGTATACTCCTCATTGGCTATCCAGAGTATATCATCCACTGTAACTATACCCAGCAGAATATTCCTATCATCGGTAACGGGCAGGGCTACACGGTTATTCATCCTGAATATATTGATAGCTTCTTGTTGCGGATCTTTCACATTCAATGCTATCAGCCTGCTATCCATCAATGCACTTACCTTTGTTTCGGGTTCTACCAATAATATTTCGCGTATCCTGATATCATCCAGCAATACGCCATCGCTATCAATCACGTAGAGTACATCAATGGTTTCAGAATTCTTTCCAAACTCCCGTATATGTGTGAGCACACGCGCTACATTCCAGGTCTTTTTTACAGTGATATAATCAGGTGTCATCAACCTTCCCACACTATCCTCTTTATAACCCAGCAATCTTAGGGCTTCTTTACGATCGTCAGAAGGTAAATGCTGGATAAGCACTTTTACCGTATCGCCATGCAGTTCGCTAAAAAGAGATGTACGGTCATCGGGAGGAAGCTCATTGATCAGTTCGGCTATTTTAGGGCCCGAAAGTTTTTTCAGTATGCGCTCCTGTACAGGAAAATCAAGTATACGGAATACATTTACTGCGCGGTTTACTGAAAGTATTTCGATAAATCGGGGGCCGTATTCGGGAAGTTCACCTATCAGTACTTCAACATCTGATATATTAAGGTTGTTGAGATATTCCTGGAGTTGTGTATCATCATTTTGTTCCAGTAATAGTTCTATTTGTTCAACCATTTCTTCCATAAAAAGGCCCTCTTTTTTACATCGTAATTAATTCTGTTGCTTTGCGGTAATGTTCGGCAAAAGTCGTTTATTTTTTCAAATTATTGGCAGGTTTTTTCTGTTATCTTTGCGGCCGAAAAGCCCTACCCAACCCATCCAGGGAGGGAGGGCTTTAATTAAAGAAATTTTAAAGTCTCTCCGACAGGGGGAGATTATTCACGATGTGTTTGCTCTCATGATGTTTATGAGGGCTGCGCCGTTTAGAGGGGCTAAAAATTATAACTATGGGTTTACAATGCGGGATAGTAGGTTTGCCAAATGTAGGGAAATCAACACTTTTTAATTGCTTATCAAATGCCAAGGCACAGGCAGCAAACTTTCCATTTTGCACTATTGAGCCAAATGTAGGCGTTATTACCGTGCCTGACGAGCGTTTGACTCAACTGGTTGAGATAGTTGAGCCAAAAAATACAGTGCCGAACGTTATCGAGATAGTTGATATTGCAGGTTTAGTAAAAGGTGCAAGTAAGGGCGAAGGTTTGGGCAACCAATTCCTGGGCAACATACGCTCTACCAATGCCATTATACATGTGCTGCGCTGTTTTGATAATGATAATGTGATCCATGTTGACGGATCGGTTGATCCGATACGCGATAAGGAGATCATTGATACTGAGTTACAGCTTAAAGACCTGGATTCCATCGAAAAAAAGATCAGTAAGATTGAAAAAATGGCTAAAACAGGCGGTGATAAGGATGCTAAAAGGGCTTTTGATGTGTTAACCATTTACAAAAATCATCTGCTTGCCGGTAAATCGGCACGTACGGCCCCGGTTGCCGAAGAAGACAAGGATTGTATAGAGGATATATGGCTGCTTACCGCCAAGCCCGTAATGTACGTTTGCAATGTAGACGAAGCATCCGTCAATACAGGCAATGCTTATGTAGAAAAGGTAAAAGCCGCTGTAAAAGAGGAAAATGCCGAGGTTCTGATTATTTCGGCTCAAATAGAATCGGAAATTGCCCAGTTGGAAACATACGAGGAACGCCAGATGTTTCTTGATGATCTGGGTTTAATCGAATCAGGGGTGAACAAACTGATCAAGGCAGCTTATAAATTACTCAACCTGGCTACCTATTTCACAGCTGGTGTACAGGAAGTACGTGCCTGGACCATTACCAAAGGCTTTACCGCGCCGCAAGCGGCAGGTGTTATCCATACCGATTTTGAAAAAGGTTTTATCCGTGCCGAAGTAATCAAATATGAGGACTTTGTAAAATATAGGGGTTCAGAAGCTGCTATCAAGGAAGCCGGCAAAATGGCTATTGAGGGAAAAACTTATATTGTTCAGGACGGAGATGTAATGCATTTCAGGTTTAACGTTTAATTTTCAGAAGCGGAGATAAGAGTTAAGTATCAAGAGATACCTGCAAATTATATTTCTTTACTCTTAATTCTTATATCCTGTCTCTATGTAATATCTTTGCACCAATAATCGCATTCGTAGTTCAATGGATAGAATGTCAGATTCCGGTTCTGATGATGGGGGTTCGAATCCCTTCGAGTGCACAAAAAAAAGCCGGTAACTGGATAAGTTACCGGCTTTTTACATAGTATGTGACGTCTGCAAAAGGCATTGGTCCGTGTTTTTAAGTCAAGAGTAAAGTCCTTTTGAAAATCAAAACAGAAAAGTACCCGTAGCACCAGGATTTAAAACAGAAGACAGCTGTTTATTATTTAATTTAATATTAAAAGTTTGCGTGTCGCTGGAATCATTATACACGATCAGAACAATTTTTCCTGCCGGTGTTAAGAATGCAACATTTGGTAATTCTTTTAAGTAATTAGATGCTATGCGCCGTGAGCCTGGTCTTACAAATTTTGAAGCATGTGCAATGATATAATAAGCTGAATTTCTTGTCACCTGATCTCCATTTATAGTAATAGCGCCCAGGCAACGATCACATCCACCCGGAGTATGTGGTTCCTGGTTCTGATCTGCTGCCAGGTTCCATTCAATAACATTACGGCTCCAGTTTCTGGGCGCGCCAATTATTAAATCCTTTATGTGAAAGCGCATATTCTCTTTTAAATTACCCGGCGCGCCAACCCACTCTTCTGTAAAGTATAGGTTTTTATCAGGATGAGCATTATGAACATCGGATAGGGCTTCTATTTTGCCGCCATATAGATGAAAAGCCGAGCCATCTACATATTTTTTAGCTTCCGGGTCATTTAGAATTGAAATAGGATAATCAGGCCTGTCGGCGTTATGATCATACAGAATGATCTTCGTGTTAATTTTTTCAATCCTAAAATCGGGCCCCAGGTTATTCCTAATAAAGTTGCCCTGTTCGGGCGCTTCCATAACCATACTGGGGTTATTTTTGGGGTTTAGTGGTTCATTTTGAGTTGTGAGCGCATCAATATGAATCCCGTTAGCTGCCATTCCCTTTATATATTTTATTAAGTATTGCGAATAAGCATGATAATATTCAGGTTTTAAATGCCCGCCACCTGTACTGTCATTAGTCTTCATCCAGGTTGGAGGGCTCCATGGCGATGCAAGGATCTTAATATCCGGATTTATAATCAATATTTTTTTCAACACTGGTATCAGTGCTTTTTCATCATTAGCCAAACTGAATTTTTTAAGATCTTCGTCTGTTTCACCCTTTGGCAGATCATCATAAGAGAAAACATGATCATCAAGGTCTGATGCTCCTACGCTTATCCGTAAGTAGCTAACACCAATATCGTTTTTACTAACTCCAAATAATTCCTTTAATAGATCAGCCTGCTTATCAGTGCTCATTTTATTAATAAGCATAGCACTACCACCTGTTAAAGCGAACCCAAAACCATCCATTTGCTGATAAACCGTTGATTTATCAATGATGATTGCTGGGATACTTTTTAGTGTGGGTACCTGCTTAACGCTTTGATCTTGTAATTTAAACAGCACTTCGTGATCAGGATCGGTGAGCCATAACTGAGGTTTGGTTACCCCATGTTTCAATTTTTGGCCATCAGCATTAATTGATTGCAAACCAAATATGATTAATAAAACGATAATGAGATACTTACAGTTATACATTGTATATAATTATGAATATGTTAAAGCAATTAAGATACGCTAAAAACTATAAAAAAGCCGCAATTGATAGATTGCGGCTTTTAATAGGAATTAATAACCAGGGTTTTGAGTAAGGTTACCGTCTAACTGTATCTCATTATACGGAACTGGGAATAACAATTTATTTGGGGTTACATTATAATTTAATGTTTTCCCGAAAGGGTCAACCTGGCTATTCATTAAACTGATCGTATATTGTTTACCATACCTCAAAAGGTCGTTCCAGCGGAAGCCTTCAAAAGCCAGCTCCATTCTGCGTTCAGTTAATATGGCCAACGCAACGTCAGCTTGAGTAGTTGCTGTTATAGCAGGTAGTTTAACCCTTGTTCTGATCTGGTTTACCAAAGTGACTGCCGGTGCTGTTTGTCCCAATTGGTTTGAGGCTTCGGCCTTTAGCAGTATAATATCAGCCAGGCGTAATAGTATGGTATTATCTGTACCGCCGCCAAATTGCGAGATGTTGGTTTTCCATTTATACAAGAAAGGAACTGTAGGTGAAGCGTTAGTGTATGGAGGTGGGATTGGGTCTCCTGCTACTGTTCCATCAGGTGCTATTGTTGCTGTAAAGACCGACGCGTTTAAACGGATATTGTCGTTTTGTGATTTAAACAACTTAATAAGGTCATTAGTTGGAACATTAAACTTTAAAAAAGAATAGGTGCCAAACTGAGCAGGTAAATACAACGAAGTATTGTAAGTAGTAAAACCACTGGCAGATGAGTGTTGTATCTCAAATATGGACTCAGAGGTATTTTTAGTGCCATCAAACAAGGTTGCATAGTTTGGTACTAATGCATATTGACCACCGTTAATCACCTTGTTGCAATAGTCCAGACATTGTTGGTATTTACCTTCCTGGGCATATACTTTTGCTAATAAGGCCTGTACAGCGCCTTGTGTGGCATGCCCCACATTGGCAAATGAAACCGGTAGAACCGCCTCACCATCCAGCAGATCCTTTTCTATTTGGGCATATACAGTGCTCGCTGCTGTCCTTGTTGGTTTAACTGGTGTATTTATGGTTGATAAAATTAATGGAACATCTCCGTAAGTGGTAACCAGCTGAAAATAGGATAATGCTCTTATAAATTTAACTTCCCCAAGAATTTGCTGTTGCCTGTTATTTGCAAATTGCGTTGCAGGAATTTTGGGTACATAATCTAATACTATATTTGAAGCATAGATATCCTGGTATAATCCCTGCCAGTCGCGGGTTATATTTCCATTAAGTGATGATAGGGTAAAGTTATCTACACCAATGTTATCAGGATTATTTCCACCAGAATAACAATTATCCGCGCGTGCATCACCATTGGTTGTATAATCCCAAACCCAATATTGATCGTTCAAAAAAGCTTGCTGATAAGCCCCCACCAATCCGCCTTCAGCATCACTGGCCGTTTTATAATAGTTACCTGCGGTACCCTGTGAAATAGGCTGTTTATTTAAAAAGTCCTTTTTACAGCTTGATGTTAGTCCAATTGCTAAACACATCGCAATTGCCGATATTTTATAATATTTCTTCATTTTCTTAAAATTTAGGGTTTGTATTAAAATGATACATTCAGGCCCGCTGTATAAGTTTTTGTTTGCGGATATGTGCCATAGTCAATACCTATAGCAGTTGAGCTTGGCGCGCCAAGGGAGCCTCCACTTTGCGAACTTCCGCTAAACGAATTCACTTCAGGATAATATCCTTTGTACTTGGTAATGGTAAACAAGTTTTGAGCTGTTGCGTACACGCGTATTTTTATCCCTTGTTTTTCAAGAAGTTCATTTTTAATCACATAGCCCAATGACAATGATTTCAATCTCACAAAAGCTCCATTTTCAATAAAGCGTGAAGACGGTACAATGGTTGAAAAGCCCGCAGCATTGATACCGGTAATATTTGCCGCAGGAACATTTGTAATGTCACCCGGCTTTCTCCACCTGTTCAATACAGCGGTGCTTGCATTACCTGTTAAATCCATCCCTTCGGTTTCAACTCTTGTGGCATCATATACCTTGTTGCCTGCTACCGCATCAAACAAAAAGTCTAAACTTAAATTTTTATAGGTGATAGTATTCGCAAAGCCGTAAACTGCTTTTGGCAAACCGCTTCCCAAGTAGGTTTGGTCATCCGTTGTTGGTGTCGCGGTGGTACCTCCTTTTGCTGTTTTATACAATGCATTGCCGTTAGCAGGATCTACTCCGGCAAACTGATAACCATAAAATGCTCCTAATGGAAGGCCATTTTTCACAATTGCCAGGTTGGTTGCATTTCCGTTTCCGCCAAATGCAATTCCGCCAAAAGGAAAAGTCTGATCAACTTTATTGCCATTAGAGTCTAATATCTGTGGCATTCCATTAACTACATTTTTATTAAATGATGCGTTCAGCGTAGCTGTCCATGAGAAGTCTTTATCCGCTATTATTCTGCCGGTTAGCGAAAATTCAATACCTCGATTTAATACATAACCGGGCAAATTAGTATTCTTAAGATTTGCACTGCCGCCTTCAGCTGTGGATATTATAACAGGAAAAATAAAATCGGTAGTTTTTTTACTGTAATAATCAGCACTTAATGATATTTTGTCATTTAAAACAGACAAGTCAAACCCAATGTTTAATCCTTTGGTGGTTTCCCATTTTAAATCGGGGTTACCTGCCGGATTGGTAGGATTATACCCGGATGCGCTGGTACCTCCAAATAAGTAAGCCGCGGGGTTTAATGTGCTGTAGCTATTATAAAGTGTTTGCGGTAAGTTACCCACTTCACCATAACCAGCTCTTAATTTAAGATCATTTACAAAGTTACTATTTTTCAGAAAATCCTCGTTTGAGATACGCCATGCGCCAGATACGGCAGGGAAATATCCCCACTGATTGTTGATGCCCGCCCTTGATGATCCGTCTGCCCTTAAC
The DNA here is from genome assembly GCA_028288085.1 of Mucilaginibacter sp. GTDB lineage: Bacteria > Bacteroidota > Bacteroidia > Sphingobacteriales > Sphingobacteriaceae > Mucilaginibacter. Next base: position 35,273 of record JAQBOK010000023.1, on the reverse strand, counting down.
GATGCCGTTAACAAATATTTATCATTGTAGCCGTAATTGACACGACCAAAATAAGAATTGGTTGTCCAGTCGGTTTTATAAGTAGAAATTGATTTATTTGCACTTGCTGCATTTAAGGTAGTAACCCCAGCCGGGAAACCTGTGCCATACAAATAGCTATCGGTATATTTTTCCTCGATAGCTGATGTTCCTATTACAGCAGTAATGCTATGTTTTTTATTAATTACTGTTGAATAAGTTAAGGTATTATCCCAGGTATATCTGAATGTTTCATTATTCTCGCTGCTACCTACACCATTAACCTGGCTGGCCCCCTGGTTAGTCAAAGGATTGATAAATGAATCAGTATTATAATCATTTAAGGAGATACCAAGTTGTGAGCGGTATTTAATATTAAATGGCAAAGTAATTTCAGCATGCACATTTCCTAATAAATTATTTTTTACATAATGGTTTTCATTACTGTAAATATCATCCAGTGGATTGGTTGTATTATCAGAGTTTGACTGATACATACCATCTGCATTATATATCGGCACAATTGGAGGCGTAGATAAAGCAGCCAGCACTGTACCGCCATGATTTGCAGAGTTGTTATCATTTACGGTACGACCATCCTGCCTGTTATAAGCGATGTCGGTACCAAAAGACAACCAACTTTTCATTTTTTGTTCCAGGCTTAAATTAATGGAGTAACGTTTAAAATTTGTTCCGTATATAATTCCATCCTGGTTTAAGTCGCCCAATCCTAAATAAAAAGTGCCCTTATCTGTACCGCCGGATAAACCAACGTTTACTCCGCTTTGGTTAGCGGTTCTATAGGTCAAATCCTGCCAGTTATTATTGGCGGTGAAGTTAGCCGGGTATGCAGGTACTGATTGGCCGGCATTTGTATACTCATCACTTATAAGGCTCTTATACTGGTCGGCATTCAGCATATCTAATTTTTTAATTATTTGTTGCCTACCTGTATACATGTTTACTTCAACCTTGGTTTGTCCTTTAACTCCCTTTTTAGTGGTAATTAATACAACGCCATTTGTTGCGCCTAATGATCCGTAAATTCCGGCAGCCGAGGCATCTTTCAAAACACTGATAGACTCAATGTTATTGGGATCTATACTCGAAGTATTTTGCACTACAACCCCATCAATAACATAAATAGGCTCAGAACCATTTGGCGATGATGCTCCCCGTATCCTTACGCTGAAGTTGCCGCCACCCGGAGCGCCAGATGCATCAAACACCTGTACACCTGCAGCTTTACCCTCTAATACTTCTGAAGTATTAACTATAGGTCTTGAGCTAACATCTTTAACACTTACCGTTGATATGGCAGATGTGATATCCTTTTTTCTTTGAGAACCATAACCAACAACTACCACTTCATTTAGCTGCTTGTTTGTTGCAACAAATGATACATCGATCTCTGTACGGTTATTTACAGGTTGCTCCTGGCTGTCGTAGCCAATAAATGAAAACACCAGGGTTCCGTTGCCGGGAACACTTATGGAATATTTTCCATTTATATCTGTTACAGCAGCATTGGATGTGCCTTTTACTGTAACAGTTACTCCGGGCAGTGTTATGCCCTGGTCATCTTTGACAATTCCATTAACAGCGATTGTTTGTGCCCAGGCAAAAGCACTGCTGATTAATAAGATGACTACAATTAAAGTAAGTCGTTTTTTCATACATTTTTGTGTTTTTAAAATTGGTATTATGCTGATAGCATATTAATTGAATTGAGGGGTAAAGTTAAATGCATAAAACATTAAAAAGAAAAAAAATATAATATTTTTTCACATAAATAACTGATATATAAACAGTTATAAAATAAACAATACGGTTTAATACCTTAAATCAAAGTAATTTAAAGTGTTGATTATTAATTAAAAAGAAAGAAAATGGCAGGGAAAATCTGTCTGTAATGATACGGGTAAATACCCTTTTTAATAAATTGATACAGAGCTGTTTACAGCAGGGCAAATGAAGTTAAAAAGGTGATTATTCTTCGTGCATATCCAGCACCAGCTTGCTCCAACCCTCATTGGTTTCGCTTTTAACTCCTTTTCTGCGGCTTGATAAGAGTTTTTTTATGCGATTGCTGTATGCCCAGCAAGTACTTTGGCGTATAGATAACATTTCAGACAGTTTGTAAGATGATATTTTGCCGTTAGTTGAATAAACCAAAAATATCATATAAAAAGCCTTGGTTATAGGAATCCGCGTATTGTGAAATATTGTGTTTACCGTAACAGATTCTTCGTAACTGCATTTACCGCAGCGCCTGCTGTGGTTCACATGTCCATTAAAAGAATGCGTGTTGCCGCATCTATGGCATTTATATCCGTTATTCCACTTAAGGTTTGCCAAAAACTTATAGCAACTGTCGGGGTCCGGGTAAATTCTGCTAAACTCTTCAAAATCTACGCCGGCAGACATGATCCGATCCCGGGTAACTTTTTCAAAACCTGTTTGCAGCTCCAGGTTATCCTTTTCAAGCAACAAATTCATTCTCAATATATCGGCTGCCTGTACCTGCAAAATTTCATTAACAAGGTTAAGGTCTTCGTTTTGCTTTTCAATAATGCCCGCCTTCTCCAATACTTCGCGTGTTCTTTCCTGTACTTGTTCTTCCAGCCTGGTATTGATAGATTCTTTAAGTCTTTGGGTAGCTTTTAGCTGTTTGATAATTTCGCGCTGCGCCTTATCTTTTTGCCGTTTTAAAATTCTTACTTTATCACTCAATGCGAGTGCAAGAAAGATCATTTCTAAAATAAAACAAATACTAAGGCTATAATAACTAAAGGCGCCCAAATCCATTTGCCCAATGGTGATCAGTAGTTTCATTACAAACCCAGTGAACAAAAAGCTATAGCCCAATACAAAAAACCGGGCCGGTCTGTATCCTTTTATATATACATAGATACCCGTATAAAATGCTATGCATAGCGGCAAAAATTCTAAAAACCGATAATTGAACCATTGCTTGTTTACGAAAAAGCAAATAACGAAAAAGGCGATCCTTGCCCCTATTACTATATTTATCAATTTGTGTAACCGGGGAGCTTTTATTTTCACAAACAACAATTTGTTGGTAAACATTAATGCAAATACGCTGATACTACAAAGAGCAAATCCGTAAGCATACTCATTCCAAACGGGTGAATTTGGCCATATATATTGATAACCAATACCATCGCTGCAAAGCTCATAAAAGCCTACACTCAGGTTATATAGTATATAATATATGTACTGTCGTTGTCTTACAGCTACAAACATTAACAGGTTATAAAAAGCAAAAACCAATATCATTCCATAAAACACGCCAAAAAGCAAGTATTCGCTTAATGCATATTCAATGAACCAGTTAACAGAACGAAGTACAATGATGACATCTGCCGTTTGATGCGATTTTATCCTGAAATAATAGGTATAGGTGGCAGGAGGATGAATATTAAGCCCAACCACGAAGTTTTTATGTTGAATCTGTCGTTTGCCAAATTTATTTAAAGCCCCCAATTTCTCTATTTCAAATTTTCCGCTTGAGGTAGGTATGTAAGCAGTTATATCATCAATAGTTTGATCAAAAAATTCAAGCACCCAATTTTTCTTAGTGTTTAGCGGGTGTTTAATGCTGATCCTGTACCAATATACCGAAGACCGGTTGTAATTTTGGGGAGTGCTTGACCAGCTGGGCTTAAATTGAGATGATACCTGCGGCGACAAAACCTGGTTAAATTGGAGTGATCCGTTGGTATCCTCCAGGCATTCTATTTCATTGTAGGAAAAAATGTGTTGTTTTACCCCATCATCAATTGTAACTTTTTGCTGAGCCGATGCATTTAATGCTGGTAGTAAACAAATTAATAAAATGAGGTTTGCAAATAATGACTTTGCAAATTTTTTTATCGTTTTCTGGTAGTGTAATAGTTGCAACAAATAATCCCCCTTTTATCATCTATCCCTGGAATCAGCTGCATAACAATAGCAGGGGTTCAATGTTAGTTATTTTAACTAATTGCATCCAAAACAATTTGAGTATATTGTTTTGAGATGACTAATTGCTCATTAATAAATAAATTTAGTTACAAAATGTTCTAATAAAAATCACATCGTTTCAATCACAGGCCATTTGGCAAAGCCAGTTTATTTTACAAATAATTAGGTGAAAATCAGATAGCCTGAATTGTGGAACAATAAAGCCCGCGGGAGTGGTACAGAATATTGGAAACATCAATCGATCAAAGCTTGTAAAAATTCCCTTCTCAACGGCTTCACAATAAATGAATGAACAAAAGTGTAATTTTTGGAGCGTTTAATGTCATTAGGATCAATAGAAGACGATACAATATAGATACGTATTACTTTTTGTAAAGATTTACGAATCCTTTTATAGGCATTTAAAAAATCCCATCCATTGTAGTCAGGCATGTTCAGATCGACAAATATATAATCAGGAAGATTTTCTTCATTCGATCTATTCTCTTTCAGATATTCAAGAGTAGCTTTACCATCCAGACTTGAAATAACTTCTTTGACCGGACTATATTCCTTTAACATTATCTGGGCAATTTTGTGATATATCACATCATCATCAATTAATATCAGCTTGCTCATTGGAATAAATTTTGCTTCGGAATTAAATAGAATATAATAAGAGGATCGGATTTTCATAACTAAGTACAATTAAACATTTGTATTGTTTTGTTAATTTTTCCCTTCAAGGCAATTGTTACCTAATGATTAATTCAACAACAAACAATCTTTAATTAAATACTGTATTTGATTTACACTTTCACCTTTTTCCATTTACCTGTTTTAAACAAGAAGTAACTTGCTATTGCCATACAGGTTTCCGCTATTGGTATAGCTATAAATACGCCGATTATTCCCATTTTAAAATGTTTATCCAATACGTAAGCCAGTGGCACCTGGAACAGCCAAAAACCGAATAAATTTACCCAGGTAGTAGTCCAGGTGTCGCCAGCACCGTTAAACGCGCTCATCATCACCATACCTATACCGTAAAAGATGTAGCCCACACTCAAAATGCGTAATGCCTGGGTAGCTACTTCTTTTACCTGCACATCATTGGTAAAAAAAGCGACCAAATAAGGGGCCGCTAAAAAGGTAATGACGGTAACACCGGCCATATAGATCACATTGTATTTAACTGTTTTTAGAACGGATTCTTCGGCTCTTAAAAATTCTTTTGCCCCCAGGTTTTGTCCTACTAAGGTAGCAGCCGCATTGCTCATGCCCCAGGCAGGCAGCATAAAAAACATCATTAGTCTGATGGATGTTTGATAGCCTGCAGACCCATGATCGCCACCGGTCGTAGCCACCAGCTGGGCTAAAAATATCCAGCTGCATGACCCAATTACAAATTGCAGTATACCTGGAATAGCAATTTTAAAAATGGCCTTTATCTGCTCCCAATGTGGTTTCAGATAAGCTAAATGAACTTTAATTATATTTTCGCCATTAAATAAATGATAAAGCTGGTAGCAAACACCTGTGCCCCTGCCAATTGTTGTCGCAATGGCAGCGCCTGTTAACCCAAAGGCGGGTATGGGGCCTAAACCATTAATAAATATCGGGCACAAAATAATGTTGGCTATATTGGCTATCCATAGGCTTTTCATGGCTATAGCCGCGTTTCCGGCCCCTCTGAATATCCCGTTGATAAGGAACAGCAATACAATGATGATACTTTCGGCCATCATAATACGTGTAAAGTTGGTGCCCAATTTTGCAGTTTCGGCGGAAGCGCCCATTATGGTTAAAATATTAGTGGCAAAATAAAAACCCGCTATACCGATAACCAGGTTGATGAGCACTGCAATGGTAACTGCCTGCATACCCGCTTTGGCTGCGGCTACCGGGTTTTGCTCGCCTATTCTGCGGGCTACTATTGCCGTGGCGGCCATGCTCATGCCTATTGCCAATGAATAGATAATGGTTAAAACTGACTCAGTTAACCCAACGGTTTGAATGGCATAACTACTATGGCGCAAATGCCCGACAAAATAAAGATCGACCAGGGCAAAAACCGACTCCATTGCCATTTCAAGCATCATCGGTATAGCCAGCAATAATACGGCCCGCCGCATGCTACCTTTAGTAAAGTCGATATTTTCGCCCTGAAGGGACTGTTTTAAAAGTGTAAATATCCGGGATAGCGTACTCGCGGTAGCTGTTTGATTTGCTGTCATATAAATAAAAGATAGTAATAATAAATAGTGAAACTATTCAGCGGAATGCTGAAGAAAGTGAGTCAGAAATTTTAGTCCCCGGTTAAAACCTCATACGGACTATTGCTACTATCATGACGCGTTGGTTGATAAAACAAATGTAGAAATTCTAATTATCAAATCCAACATTTTAAGAGGTCACACCATCGATGGGGCTACCCTGACTGCTTTTTTTTAATTAATATCACTTGTTTATTTTAATCACAAAACAAAAGTCGCGTGAAATTAATGGCGGGGTTTGGCAATAGCTCAGCATCTTATAACACTTATAATGCCATGCCGCCGTCTGCAATCAATTCAGCGCCCAGAATAAATGAAGAGTCGTCAGAAGCGAAGAAGGCAACTATTTTAGCTATTTCTTCGGCTGTTCCATACCGGCCCAACGGAACTTGCTTAACAGTGTCTTCATCCATGCTTTTTAATTGCTCTTTATTAATGCCCAGCTTTTCGGAACTATGCAAAGGTGTACCTACAGGGCCCGGACTTATCGCATTCACCCTTATTTTTCTCGGCAGCAATTCAGCCGATAAGTTTTTGGCTAAAGAAAGTATTGCTGCTTTGCTGGCCGCATATACACTTGCCCCGACCATGCCTATATGCGCGTTAATTGAGGCATTTATAATAATAGAACCTCCGTTGTTTACAAGCGGTAATAATTGCTGCAGACTAAAATAAGCACCTTTAAAGTTAATGTCCATGATCTCATCAAACATTTCTTCGGTCATGCTTTCCAACTGGTTAAATTTACCAATACCGGCATTTACAAAAATAATATCAATACCAGGTACAATGGCCTTAACCTGTTGATTTAACTGCCTGATCTGCTGCATATCGCCCATATCAGATGCAATAGCATAAGCATTATCACCTAATTGAGCTACGGCCTCATTCAGCGCTTTTTCGTTACGCCCGGTAATAATTACTTTAGCCCCCTGCGCTATAAATTCATGGGCTGTGGCCAGTCCTATGCCGCTATTGCCACCTGTTATTACTGCTGTTTTCCCTGCTAAATTTTTCATGTCCAATTTTTATTAAAGTGACAAAAAAACAATCCGTCGGCCAAGAGCCTGATATTTGAATATGTTAAGATAGATGTGATGCTGAAAATATTGAATTAATGCCCTGGTCGGCACTTGCTGCTGCTTATATAATTCTTAATCATATTGCTTAACCATTTTCACCAACTCATCTACACTAAATGGTTTGGATAAATAATTATCAGCTTTATAATCCTGTGCTATTTTTTCGAGGTTATCGGCACCTGAAACCAAAATTACAGGGATGTGGGTGGTTTTTGGATTGGATTTAAGGTCTTCGCACAGTAAGTGACCATATCCGTCAGATAACCTGATATCGAGCAATATTAATCCAGGGGCAAATTCAATAATATCCTCCACAGATTCATAGTGCTTAAAGGCTATTACATTATAACCTTCTGCTTCAAGTATCTCCTGTATAAGCTCGAGGATCTTTTCTTCATCTTCAAGCAGTAATATTCTTTTACTCATGTTTTGTGATATAGGTAACTATAAAGTTAAAATATCAATCACAACTTTCATATTTAAATAATGTTTTATTTAAATACTATGACATGAAAATGGTATACCTGCTAATTAATGTGCGTTTTTATGGTTTGTATGAAATCGATAAGGTCAAAAGGTTTACAGATATAGGCATCTGCCCCCGCCTCCTCTTTCACTAATTGAATATCGCGGTTGGCCGACATTAAAACAACTTTCGTTTGCTTCAGACTGTCGTTCTGCTTAATGTATTTACAAATATCCTTTCCGTGATAGCCATTCAGGTTAAGGTCAAGAAGTACAAGGTCTGCACGGCTTGCATTAACTCTTCCTTCAAATCCCAAAAAATTACTAAAACTGCACACTTCATATCCTTCATCCTCTAATATCATAGTGGCTATATCTACAATATCCTGTTCGTCTTCAATGATTAAAACTCTTTTCATTTCAATAGTTAAGGTAAAGCTTGTACGCACCTGAAACAGAGAAAGTTTACTTTGCGATCAAAAATTGTAAAATTTTTATTACAAAGCCTTTTTGGGAACATTTCTTTACCTTTCTCTCCTGATCTTATCCCTGTGCATGGCCCCCCACTCACTTAAAGATTGAAGTACATCATTTAAACTATTACTATACTCGGTAAGCTCATACTCAACTATAACTGGTATTTGGGTATAAACATTACGCTTTACAAAACCGTTAAGTTCCAGTTCCTTCAATTCATGAGATAATACCCTTGCCGAAATACCCGTTACTGTACGCTGCAATTCATTAAAGCGCTTATTGCCCTCGCGTAAAGCTATTATTATCCTCAACTTCCATTTTCCGCCGATCACATAAAGTGCATCGCCCACTGCGGTTAAAGATCTCTTACATTCTGCTTCCGAATGTAGGGGTTCTGCTATCACCTGATTTTCCATTTTTTTAACACAACTAACCAAAAGATTACCACTAACCTTTTGTATACTACTAACAATTTACAATCAAATATAGTTAGTTTTGTCCATCAAAAAAATAAAATGAAATCAATTAAAATTACTTACTGGGCTACAACTTCTTTAGTCGCGATAATGATGGCTTATTCGAGTTATGCTTATTTAACACAGGACGCCATGCTACAGGCTTTTCATCACCTGGGTTATCCAGATTATTTTAGGGTTGAACTGGCTATTGCTAAACTGATAGGCGCGGTTTTACTAATTGCACCTGTTGCAACCAGGATAAAAGAATGGACCTATGCAGGATTTGCACTTACTTTTATTTCGGCATTTATAGCTCATACGGCATCGGGCGATCCTGTTAATTTCCGCATAATGCCACTGATTTTTTTAGCATTAGTGATAGTTTCATATTTAACTTATCATAAATGGAAATCAAGCGCGATTTCCAAACAATAAAGTATTAATCAGGTTACCTATTCATGTACACCATTCATGAAATAGCAAACCACTTAACCGCCTTATTAGGCGAGCAAAAGTTTGTTGAGGCTTATGAGCAATTGTTTACTGATGATGCAGAAAGCATTGACCCTAACTATGCCAGCCAACCCCCATTAAAGGGATTAGCAAATTTGATTGAGCGGGAAAAGCAATTCCTTTCCCGCACTACCATACATCAGATCAAAGTATCAGCACCCATTATTGCCGGCAACCATTTTACCATCGGCCTTAGTATGGACTTTGATATAACCGGACAGGGCCGCAAAGAGATGGAAGAGCTTTGCGTTTACAGGGTTAGTGATGGCAAGATCATAAGTCAGCAGTTTTTTATGGGTTAACCTGATTTGCCAGTACAACTTTCATAGTCCGCTATTCCTTCTATAAAATCCCCTCATTCCCGGATAGAATGACGTTTTGGAAATGCTATAACACTAATTGACGGTATAATTTTTCAAGGGTTTCCGCAGGATCGATGCATAAGCCCGGATGTACTTTTGAACTTTGCACCACCGTACTCCGGGTGGCAGTGAGCCATCTGAAACGTGAAGCCATATCAAGTTGAGCTATTGGCCCGGCAGTTTTACTACCGCGGCATATTTCTCCGAATGAATGAAGGTGACCTTTTAAATCTGCTATATCCACTCTGCTGGAAAATGAACAAAGACGTTCCTCATCCACCGCGCACAGGCATTGCAGAAATTTTAGTTTGGGGCAAAACAGAATCACCCCTACATTGAGGAACTCTTCGCGCTCTACCTGCGGCACTACGCGAATAACGGCATACTCAAATAAGTGATTCTCTTGCATATTGTGCTTCTTTTACAAAGATCGCGGATGAGGCGATACGTAATTCTAAAAATTTGGCATAAACTTCCCTTATTTCACCAGGTGTAGCATCCTGCCATTCGTGCTTAAGCCATTCATCGGGTATCAATGAAACGATGGAACGGATAACATCGTTACTTAAGATCGCACGAAATTCCGTGTCAACTTCAACCAGTTCGGATGCCCCCGACAATAAAACATGATCTTTCACCAGCACAAAGGGCTTTTTGGCCTGTTCTTCCCAATTGTCCCAGCTATGATGAAAATAAAGCGCCGCGCCATGATCTATCAGCCACAATTCTTTATTCCAGGTAAGCATATTGGTGTTGCGGGCGGTACGGTCTACATTGGTCAACAGGCAATCGAGCCATACAATCTGTGATGCTAATTTCGGGGATACCGGTGTAACCGCCTGGTCGAATGTTATAGCGCCTGAAAGATAATGCAAGCCCAGATTGAGTCCCACGCTTGCTTTGAGCAGGTCCTGTATTTCTTCGTCAGGTTCTGTACGGCCAAAAGCGGTATCTAAGTTGGCAAATACAATCTCGGGCACTTTGAAACCCAATGCCAAGGCTATTTCACCACCGATCAATTCAGCTATCAAAGCCTTAACCCCCTGCCCCGCGCCCCGGAATTTGACCACGTACAAAAAATCATCATCAGCCCCGGCAATAGCAGGCAGCGAACCGCCTTCACGCAATGGTGTAACGTAACGGGTCACATTTACAGTTCGGGGCTGACGGATATCATTCATAGTTTTAGCGATGCCTTGAAATTAGCCAAATATCCGTTATATCAGGAATAGTTCAATATTTTTTCCTATTACATTATACAATTAAATTATTGAGCAACTTTTGCCCGAAAAATACGTTGAAAACAGTACGGCTTTATTGCTGATAAATTTTAAATTATGGATATAAGACCGGGAACCTTCGCAATATCTGTTCTGTTTGGTTTATTGCTGTTCAGTTGCAATAAGAGTGAAAATACAACCCCGGCTAAAAACGGAACATCCACAGGTAACACATCCGGTACTACTTCCGGAATAACCACCGGAATTTCCACAAGCACCACAACAACCTGTAATGCACAGATATCGGATATTGAAAACATGTCGATTTTCCCGGCGGATAATTCATGGAACCAGGATATTTCCGCATCGGCGGTTGATCCCTATAGCAGCCAGATCATAGCTTTGATAGGCACATCACATTTAAAAGCCGATTTTGGTAGTGGTTTATGGGACAATGCGCCTGTAGGTATTCCTTTTGTTGTTGTATGCGGAAGCCAACCAAAAATTAAGGTAACCTTTCGTGCAAATGCATATGACGGCAATTATGGCAGCGAAAGTGACGCAGGCCCTTATCCTATCCCCAGTAACGCCCCCATTGAAGGTAACGGCCAGGGCGACTCGCATGTGCTGGTGGTAGATAAGGATAATAAAATGCTTTATGAATTATATAACGCCAGTGTTAGCGGCGGAAAATGGTCGGCATCAAGCGGTGCTATTTACAATTTGGCATCAGATCAGTTTAGGCCGGCCGGTTGGACATCAGCGGATGCCGCGGGCCTTCCTATTTTCCCGGGGCTAGTGAAGTATGATGAAATAGTAAAAGGTGCTATCAATCATCCTATCCAGTTCACACTCTCGTCATCAAACGTAAAACCTGCCTACATTGCCCCTGCTCGCCATAGTGTTAATAGTTCAGGGGGGCCATATTCGCTGCCATTTGGTGCAAAGATCAGGCTAAAAGCCAGTTTCGATATCAGCGTTTATCCTGCACACATACAAATCATCCTAAAAGCGATGAAAAAATACGGCCTGATATTAGCCGATATTGGCAGTAATATGTATATCAGCGGCGCACCAGATTCACGCTGGAACAATGATGAATTGCAAAAGCTTGGAAGTATAGCTGCATCAAACTTTGAGGTGGTAAAGTTCAATTAAGAAAAAAAGCTGCCTTAATGTTTTTAAGACAGCTCTTGATATATTAAGGTTGGTATTATTTCTTCGTATAAACCTGGTCTAAAAATAAATATCGCGCACGATTTTGATCAGGCTGCAAAGTGGTATTTACATTAATGATCATGTATTGGCTAACACTGTTACCTTTGTTAGCAGACCATTCTGGCAGGCCTGCTCCATTAGGGTTACCGGTTTTAATAAAGTTAGCAAAATAGTTTTCCATCGTTGCCGAAACTTTATAATCGTCAGGTGTCCAGGCAAATACTTTATTACTGGCAAGATTGCCCAAAGCATATTCAATTTCAGATGCGTGTGAAGCGCCCGCATAAGACGGCGGCATTTTGTTAGCAGCATCAGCAGACGCGGCATTTACCATTGCAGGCCGCGGGTGCCCAAATATGTAGCTATAAACGGGTTTGCCTCCTGTCTGAGCCTGCAGATCGGCCCATTTCCAGGTACTGTAAGCAATAAACCTGTCGCTGGCCAGTTCTGTCGCTGATTTGATCACCTCATCTTGTGTGGTCCCGGGATATAATTTCAAAACTTCATCGGCATGATCACCATACAACTGTTTTAATTTTTTCACATAGTTTTCTGGTGTGGGCGCATCGCCCCACATTAATGACGGATAAGGCACTTCGGCCGAGTTCCAGCCCACCAGTAAAGGTACACGGGCCTGGTCGCCTGCAGCAAATATCTCAGTAGTATTTTTGGGTAAGAAGTACCCCTCTACAGTTGGTGCCATAGGTGGCATGCCCTGTTTTGAAGCCATTTCAAGTAACTGATCTGCCGGGATGGCGCGCAGTGCAGCAAGTGACGGTGCGTTTACTTTTTGAGCAAAAGCGACGCCATTCTTTTCTCCATCAGCAAGCGGAATAGCTGGTAAGGTTGGCTTGATCATTGCGCCGCTTTCGCCAATAGCACCTGCGATCAGATCTTTAGACAATGGCGACGCCATTTGCGCACATACAGCGATTGACCCTGCCGATTCACCCGCTATAGTTACCCTTTTTGGATCGCCACCAAATGCGGATATATTTTTTTGCACCCAAAGCAAAGCGGCGTGCTGATCCAGAAGACCGTAATCACCTGATGCATGGTGTGGCGATTCAGCTGTTAGCTCGGGGTGTGCCATAAAACCGAACACACCAAGCCTATAGTTAACCGTAAGCGTTACAATGCCTTTTTGCGCCATGTTTTCGCCGTCATAACGGAGCTCAGAGCCATCGCCGGCAACAAAACCGCCACCATAGAAATAAACAAGCACAGGCAATTTCTCTTTTGAGGATTTGGCCGGGGTCCATACATTCAGGTATAAGCAGTCTTCACTCGTACCGTCTGAACGGAAAACCATATCACTAAACACATTTTTTTGCATGGCTTTTGGGCCAAAGTGATCGGCCTTGCGCACACCGTTCCAATTTTGAACAGGTTGCGGTTCTTTCCAGCGCAAATTGCCTACTGGCGGCTGTGCAAAGGGTATTCCTTTAAAACTGCTAACTGATGTTGTAGCGTTGGCTGTTCCTTCCAGTTCGCCATTGGCACTTTTTACTTTTGTAATCTGGGCTATTGCAATGGTGTGGGCAGCAAGAGTAAGCACTAATAAAGTGAAACATAATTTTCTCATAACCGGGTTTGATAATATTTAAAGTAAATATCCTTTTTATTTAATCATTTTGCCAAGCACAAAAGATATTTTAATTATTACAGTACTATGTATTGGATAGTACTAATATTTTACATATGTTTGCAATAACAAATCGAACACTGAAATGAAAAAATTAAGAATAGCAATTGTAATTATGGCTTTGGCAAACCTAGTGGTTGCCGCTTGCCATATTGGAGGAAAGCATACTACCATTGTTGAGAATAGCAATAACAGCTATTTGAAAATTGAGTATGCCGGAACTGTATATTTTAATGGTGATGGAACAGCTATACAGGATATTTCTCCCGGTGGGTATGTGAAGTACCACTATAACGATAAAAAACTGGAAGCCAAAAACAATGGGCATGGCGGCGTAAAGTATGAACTATATGATGGCGACCAACAACTTAACCTGGACAGTAATGGCAAAAGGTTTATAGCCGAAGCCGTAAAAATGATGATGAAGAAAGGACATAATCCAAACTGTAAACAACTATAAATCAATCAGTTAATTATTTAAATTTGCTGATAAAAATTAAAATAAGTGATCAGCATAGAAATAGCGTCTGAAGCGGATATTGAGGAATTGACCGGGGTTGAAATCGAAAGCAAATTACAGTCTTACCCCGAGCACATGGAAGAGGTTTCAATTGACCCTGCTATACGCTTATATCGTTGGCAAACTTATTTCAGGGGCGAAAGTCCGGCTAGCTCCAAACCTGAACGAATAGTTTTTAAAGCTGTAAAAGAAGGACGCATTGTTGGGTTTATTGCCGGGCACCTAACCAATCGCCATAAAGACTCTGAAATAGAAAATTTTTACGTATTGAAAGATGAGCAAGGCAAAGGGATAGGTACCGAACTTTTAAAAAAACTGCTCCCATGGCTCATCAGCCATAATGCCAAAAGCCTTTGTGCAGGTATCTTCCCGGAAAACCCCTACCAGGCATTTTATCTTAAATACGGGAGTGGGTACCTAAACCCACATTGGGTATATTGGGATGATTTGCCTTTGCTGAAAAGTAAACTGTTACCAATTAATTGATGCCCGATATGATAGTGGTAGCCGTAGCCACATCCAACGCTACCAAGCTATTATAAGCATTAGTGAGCTTTTGCTGAATTGCTATGTTGCCCGCATACTTTTTACGCAGGGTATACCATTTGTATATCAGTTGCAATTCGATTTGGGTATAGGTAACACCTGTGTATTGCTGAATGGTTTTTAGGAAATCGAAATTAAAATCCAGTGTAGGTTCTATCATGGTGCCCTCGCCATAATCGTTCCAGGTAATCAGTTGCAGATTGGGCAGGTTACTGCCTTTAGCTGCATTGAGTGTGCTTTGTAAGGTAGATGTACCATTATGGTCGATAACAAAAAGGGTATTACCCCAACCGCCCGGCATGTAAAAATCTTTAAAACCGGGATATGCGCCTGCAAAAGCAGTCCCTATCTGAGGCGCCCGATTTTGGTAAAATCCCTGCAGATCGGCCAGGCTGGTTGAACTAACCCATGCAAATTCGCCACTTCCGGCGCTGCCCGTAATATTGCCCTGGTACTCCAGCGATAATAAACGTGGCTGTGTAGTTAATCCCGAAAAGGCCTGCTGCCAGTCGCCGGTTTTTTTCATGCCTTGCGGGCCAAAGCAAAGCAACAGTGGCTGATTGTTGATTTTTATATAACTGCTGCTATTAAAATAATTTGATTGCAGGTAAGTAAAATCCTGATTGGCAGCGGTTATCGTATCAATTCCGGCAACAGATTTCACTTTGCCAAGTGTAGCATCTTCATAGCAAATACCAAACTGTAAACCGGCGCCGGGTACACGGTTAAACAGCGAATCGGTATTCCGTTTTACCAATGGATAGTCTAATACATTATGTGTGCCATACCAATCTACTATTACACCATCAATACCGGCATATTTCATCAATAGTAAGTGATAATCGATCACATCCCGGTTTGAGCTGGCATAAGGGCCTATCATTGGGTAAAACCAGGAGGCTATTTGTCTTCTGCCATTGCTTAATGTGATATCCGGGTTCTGGTTGGCCATTGTCCAGTGCTGTCCCCAATGCCCGGTGCCTGATGTGGTTGGATCCTCAAACCAG
Organism: Mucilaginibacter sp.; assembly: GCA_028288085.1. GTDB lineage: Bacteria > Bacteroidota > Bacteroidia > Sphingobacteriales > Sphingobacteriaceae > Mucilaginibacter. The sequence goes on along the minus strand of JAQBOK010000023.1, from coordinate 19,500 downwards.
GCCATATAGTGTACATATACTTTTTGCGTATTGGTTTTGTTAACTGCTTTTGCGCCTCCTGTAGTTACAGTAGTAACGGTATCCGGCGGTTTTACGGGCGTAATTGGTATGGGATTACCGGGTGAATTGCTTTTTGAGCAACCGAGCGATATCAGGGAAATAAAAATAGCTGAAAGTACCTTGTTCATTAACAGTTTGATAAAAATAAACAATGCCATTGATAATGATAGGGTGGCATATTTCAAAAAAGAATTGTCATCCTGAACGAAGCATTTGACCGCTCACGGGCGGGCCTTTCTTATCGCCCAGGATGACAATTGGTGTTTTAAAATTTATTTATACATTTTTAATCCCTTGTCCTCAGTAGTAGCAGCTTTTATGCTGACCGCCGCGCCGCCGCCTTTGGCTAGTTTAAGGTTTAATTTGGTGCCGGCATCCACCAGGTATTTGGTAATTTTGTATGCTTCGGGATTTTCTTTCCAATCGGCATTATCCGCGTCAGCATAAATAATGGCTACATACTTTTTACTCTTATCCAAAAAGCTTAAAGAAACACTTGTATTGCGGCTGTTTTCATCAGTAATAGCGCCCATAAACCAATCAGAAGTACCTTTAGCTTTACGTGCGATAGTGATGTAATCGCCGGGTTCTGCTTCCAGTACTTTGGTATCGTCCCAATCTACAGCTACATCCTTTATGAATTGAAATGCGTCCATGTGTTTCTCATAATTCTCTGGCAGGTCAGCAGCCATTTCCACCGGACTGTACATGGTGATATATAAGGCCAGTTGTTTAACAAGGGTACTTTGCAATTGCCTTTTTGGATCTGCCGTATAGCCTTTTATCTTAAATATACCGGGTGTATAATCCATCGGACCACCCATTAGACGAGTAAAAGGCATAATGGTTTCGTGCTCTGGCTTATTGCCATTACCGAAAGCGTTATACTCATTCCCCCTGCCTGATTCACAAGCCATCCAGTTTGGATAAGTACGCTGCAAACCGGTAGGCCTTACGGGCTCGTGGGCATCCAGCATAATGTGGTAATCGGCAGTTTTTTGTGCTACCCTTACATAATGGTTCACCATCCATTGCCCGTCGTGGTGCTCACCGCGGGGGATTATTTTACCCACGTAACCAGTTTTTACGGATGTGTAGCCATATTTATTCATATAACGATAAGCAGTATCCATCTGGCGCTCGTAATCTGTTGCAGAACCAGAGGTTTCATTATGCATGATGATACGCACACCTTTTGATGCCGCGTATTTGGTTAGTTCATCTACATTAAAATCCGGATATGGGGTTACAAAACTGAAAACGTTCTCCTTCCAGTTACCAAACCAGTCTTCCCAGCCAACATTCCAACCTTCAACTAAAACACCCTGTATGCCATTAGTTGCCGCGAAATCAATATACCGTTTTACGTTGGCGGTATTACCACCGTGGGTGCCATTGGGGATCAATTTACCATCTGCCGAAAGGGAATCGGCATCGTTTGAATAGCTCCAGGTACTTTTCCCGGTTTGCATCTCCCACCATATTCCTACAAACTTCATTGGCTTAATCCACGATGGATCTTTGATCTTAGATGGGTCGTTCAAGTTCAGGATCATTTTTGACGCCAGGATATCTGTTGCTTTATCGCTTACAATAATGGTACGCCAGGGGGTATTGAAAGGGGCATGCACATAAGCTTTATTACCCACGGCATCAGGCACCAAACTCGCAGTGAGCTTATAGGTGTTGTTATCCACATGCAATTGCATGGCAGGGAAATTCACTAAAGCCGCCTCATGTATATTAATATATAAACCGTCGGCAGACTTCATCATCAGGGGGGTTTGCACGGCATAACGATCGGGCGCTACGCGGATTGCGATATCAGTAGACGAGTTTACCATCTGGGTATTATCGATCTCACTTATTTTCGAAGTGGTGTATGGATATTCGTTTGTATCGTAATCGCCGGGTATCCAAAAGGCTTTATGATCGCCTGCCAGGTTAAAGCCGGTTAATTCATTTGAGACCACAAAATACTTTAATCCCGGTTGTTTTGGAAATTCATAGCGAAAGCCTACTCCATCCTCAAATACTCTGAAAATGATATTCAGTAACCTGTTCGGGCTGCTTTTTTGTTTAAGGCGAACTGTTAACTGTTCGTAATGGTTGCGGATACTGCTTACTTCTCCCCAAACCGGCTTCCATGTTTCATCAACAGCGGTTCTCGCGGAGCCTGTTAGTTCAAAGTTTTTATCAAAGGCGCTATCATTCGCCAAAGTAAAGCCCATCGCCGATGGCTTAATAACCGGCTTTTCGCCATAATAAACTGAGTAAATGGGTTTCCCTTCGGCATCAAGCATAAATTCAAGCTGCACTTTATTCATGCTAACCCGGATAGATTTATTGCCTTGAGCTTTTACGCCATTGAACAATACCAGGCTAAGTAAACAGATAAATATTTTCTTCATTATTGTAATAATTATTCGGTTAAAATTGATCGCTTTGATGTTTATTCAACGCCTGATCACTTATTCATTTTTACATGAACACTTTTAAAAGCAGGATTGTATTCATGTGAATATTCGGGTTTAAAGCCCTTAAACAGGTTGGCATAAAAATCATTAAATTCACTGCTGAAAGTGTAGGTAAGCCTGTCTGTTCTGTAAGGTTTATCTGTGATCCCTTCGGGCGTTGTAAAGTGAACAGTTATTTTATTGCTTCTTTTAACAAAAACACTTACAGGGCCTGCTTGCATAGGAAACTTTGTTGATACCAACCCAGCGACAACCTGCTTTGTTTTGCCGTTTACTTTAAGCGCCGCTTTTGAAGAAAGCAGGGTAACCACTTCAATAGAATCTTCCCATGATGGTGGTACCGCCTCCTTTTGAAAACTTACTATGGGGATATCAAATGGGTATGGCTTTACATTGTGTTTATATTTTTTAAAAAACACGATCGCAACATCTTTACCCAAATATGGTGATGGCAACGTTTTCCATACATTTTTATAGTAATTCAGTAATATGGAAAAGCCCTCATTATGATTGACCTCCGGCGCAAGGTGATGGCCTTCGGGATAATCATTCCAGGTAATTATATTTATAACCGGCGCATCCTGCTTTATTCCAAATTCAAAAAGTTTTCGGAAATTATAAGATAAGCCTGTAATTATTTGTTTCCTGTCAACATTTTTCATTCCTGCGTTTACTGCATCACTAACCCGGTGGTACATATTCCAGGTGCCCTTTTTCAACAATTTTGAAGTATAGAAATCACTAAAAACTGATGCGGTGAATGTGCGATGACGTAACTTACATTGAGCTGCCACCCTATTACCTATATAATTATTGCTATATGGCAATGTCCATATCCATGTTGCCGGAAAATAATCCAGGAAATGATTTAAATCATCCTGACTAATCTCCTTATTGATGGTAAAAACACAGGCAAAACGTTCATGTACCGCATCGGCAAGCCGTTTGTAAGCACGGGCAATATAAAACTGGTCGGGTAAGGCCTGCTTATCTGCCGGGATATCTGCTAAATGTTCGCCGTCCCACTGATAAATTACAAGACGGCCATCAGGGGTACGTAACCAGTGCGGGTTATTACGCCCAACTTCATCCATTATATTATTTATCCGCCTGGCAAATTCTTCGATCTTTAAGGCTTCGGTGCCGCCATCCGGATGTGATATACAAAAGGTGAATTTGAAATTGATATGTTTTTGACCGGCCACCCTGAAATATGCCTTAATAATATCATCCCATTTGGGGTTGTGTAATATGTAATAAAACTGGAAGCCATCAATTCCCGACCGGATAGCCGCACGCATTTCAAACTCAACCGCTTCATCCAGCGTTGCGTTTGCCAGTAAGCTATCGGCCATGGTTTTTACCTGTGTAAGTCCGCCTATCGGTGAAGATATATTTCCATCAGCCGAATAATACGCAGGGTTACAGCTATCCTCCATTTCATGGCCTTTAAACCGGATAATGTTGGTCATGCAATGAGCAATAACCAACTTTTGGCTGGTAAGTGGCAAACTATATTCCGGAAGATTCTTTAATGAATCCTGTGCATTACTGCTGCCACTCCATAAAATAAAAATGACAAATAAGAGGAGTAACCGCACCTTTCGGAAATTATAAATCAAATGCATATCCGGCTTTTGTTAACATTAAAAAGGCATAAAAAAGTGTAAAGCCATCTCACCTGCTTTACACTTAATTAATCAACTATATATCAATAACCCGAACTCTGCTTTATCTTACCATTGCTATTGATCTCACTTTGCGGAATTGGCCATACATAGGATTTAGAATCATCCCAATGTAAAGCACCGTTAACATTAATAGCGGTTCCGTAATAGGCTGCTTCTGATTTACCTATGCGCCACCTGCATACATCAAACCACCATGAACCTTCATTAAACAATTCGGCCCAACGCTCGTAGTATAGCGGGTTGTGCCCTAAAACAGGGTCATTTATAGCGTTTGTTTGACTGGTAGCGCTTGCATAATCAACCGGCGAAGGTGAATTAACAGGATAGCTATATGCTCTGCGTTTAACCTTATTTAAATATTCGAGCCCCGTTGCAGCATCGCCGCCTTGTATGGATGCCTCTGCATAAAGCAGGTATACATCTGCCAGGCGGAGGATGTAATAATCCCATGCGTCTGCTGTATTTCCAGAGCCGGAAGGATTACCCAGGCCTGTATTTTCATTGTAGTTTATTGATGCGTATTTCCTGATTGCCCAACCATATGCTGTGCTATTTGCAGATCCGGCAAAATATGCGGGCCTGCAAACCAATGCCCATGTTTTACCATCAAATTGAACCGAATCAATACGTGGCTGCATTGCATTTACATATAAACGCGGGTCGGTAGTATTATTTGTACGGGCCAGTAAAGCTGCCTGCTTATAAACCGGATCCATTACCTGTTGCTGGTTATAAAACGTTGGACCTACAACTGGGTTGTATTTTGGATTAGCTACCAGGTTAAAATTGCTGCCCAGTGAATACCCGAAACGTAAAACATTTTGATCATGAAAAAACTCATTGCCATAACCTAAAGCCTGGTTTTGGGTTTCTGAACCATTAAAAGGGGTACCATTAGAGCTGTATCCGCCAAAGGTAAATGGTGCCCATATAAGGCCGTTGATGGTTGCCGAGTTAGCTGCCCCACTGTAAATGCCATAACCGCCTTTTGCATCGGCATCAATATACAGCTCAAATAATGACTCTGTATTAAACTTATTGCTGCCATTAAACGCATTGTGGTAAGTGCTATAATCCATTAATGATTTTCCACTTTTGGTAATCACATCCAGCAAAGCTGTTTTTGCATTAGCCCAATCCTGGGTATATACATAGGCTTTACCTAATAGGCCTTCTGCAGACCATTCTGTTACACGGGCTAAATCAGCCGATCCCCAAACCTGGCCTTTAAGCAAAGTTTGAGCTTGTTTAAAGTCACTGATGATGAGTGCCCATACTTCTTTTACTGTAGATCTGGATTTTTGGGTACCTGCAAGATCTGTTGGTACGCCATTATAAATAGGCACGCCCAGCGCATCGCCGCCTACCCCGCCAGCAGATAAGTACTTTTCGCCGTAAAGACATTCCAGTTCCATGTAATACCATCCGCGTAAACAATAAGCCTGGCCAAGTACCAGGTTAACGGTTTGCTTATCCGCATCACTCAAACTATGCTGACTTACATATTGATTGGCGGCATAAATAGTTAAATTACAGTTCTTTACACCAATATATAAGGCCTGCCATGTTTCACCAACATATTCGTTACCAATGGTAAGGTTAGCATTGGTCATTTCATTCCATGACGGATCATCAGCATAAACCGAATTAACCGTATGCATAGAGTTGGACAGCGCCTTTGGTAAAAAATGGAAACCAAATATACCCTGATCACGCAGGTTAGAATAACAGGAAACTAATATGCTTTGCAAATCGGCGATATTGCGGGGGTAAGTGCTTGTGCTATACGCCGTGGTGGGCCCAACGTTCTTGGGGTCCTTTTTACAGCCGGCCATTATCATAACCGCCAGTACTGCTATAAATATTTTCTTTAACATTTTGATAATTTTTGAGAGTGAATATTAAAAAGTAAGATCCAGGCCTGCAGAGTAGATCCGTGTTTGCGGATAATTTGTTACCCCATCTATTCCTTGTGTAGTTACCGTACCATAGCCAGATGGTGTGAATGAGCTGCCTAATTCAGGATCAAGCCCTGTATATTTAGTGATGGTAAATACATTATTAGCCATTACATATACCCTGGCGCTTTTAATACTTAACCGCCGTAAAATGCCATTAGAAAATGTGTAACCAAATTGCAGGTTTTTCAGCTTTAAATAGCTTCCATTTTCAACAAAATAGCTATTTACTGAACTATAGTTTTGGTTTGGATCTAATGTAAACCCACCATTTTGCGCTAAGCCCAGGCGCGGCTGCGAAGTAAGTCCATTACTGCCCAGGTACGAATCGCCAAACACTTTGCTGGTGGTATTACCATCAGAAAAAAGAGACTCTTCATAAGCCTTTACCCCGTTGAAGAGCTGAACGCCCATTACCCCGTTAAATAACATTGCCAGATCAAAACCCTGGTAGTTAAGGTGAATGTTTATACCGTATACCAGCTTAGGGTTAGGATTACCTATTATCTGCTTATCGGCCTGGTTAATAACTCCATTACCATCTAAATCCTGGTAGTGCAGGTCACCGGCATGGGCAACGTTTCCGTTAACTTTTTGCCCGGCTGCTTCTGCATCCGTTTGGAAAATACCAAGTACTTTATAGCCATAAAAAGATCCGAACGGCTGGCCTGCCTTGCTGATAGTAATGTTTTGATTAGACATTATGCTAAAGCCCGCGTCTGAATTGTTGTAATAGTTATACCCATCAACAACAGCATCTGTGGCGGCGCCAGATAAGCTTAATAATTTATTCTTGTTAAATCCGGCATTCACGCTAACGTCATAACCTAATTTCCCAACTTTGTCGCGGAAACCCACCATAAAGTCGAAACCACGATTATTAGCTGTGCCTATATTGGTAAAATATGGTTGGGTAAAGCCAGCACTTGTAGGCAGCTGCAATGCATAAAGCATATCTTTGGTATTTTTATTATACCATTCTGCTGTAAAATACAAGCGGCCATTCAACGCTTCGCCGTCTATCCCTACGTTGGCTTCGGTAACTGTTTCCCAATGCACATTAGGGTTTGGTAGCTTGGTGCTGGAGTTTGCAACCTGGAACGGTGCGCCCGGTGCAAAGCCTTGCGCGCCTCCTGATATACCTGTGGTGCTATTAAACTGGGTATAATTAGCAGCATAAGAATATGGAGGAATATTACTGTTACCAAGTGAGCCGTAGCTGGCGCGTAATTTAAGCGCATTAATTACCGGTAAAGCTGCTTTGAAAAACTGCTCTTCGTTAATGTTCCAACCAACTGATGCTGCCGGAAATACACCTCTTTGCTTATCCGGACCGAATACCGAGAAGTTGGCATCCTGCCTGATAGAGGCCGATAAGTAGTACCGGTTATTATAATTGTAGTTTAAGCGGCCAAATTCAGATTTAATAAGGCTGTTGGAATCATATGTTCCATTAAGCACTGTTTGCGCACCCGAAATGGATGTAGGAACATAAGAATAACCATTTATTCCGATTGAACCCATACTGGTATACAAGCTATTGCCGGTACTGGTGATCTGTTCAAAACCGGCTACGGCACTGATGTTGTGTTTACCAAAGCTCTGATTATAGCTAAGCACATAGTTGCTTAGCAACTGGTTGCTTTGCGCCTCGTTTTTATAAAGGGTGTTGTTTCCAACTGAAACAGCGCCGGCGTTATAAATATCCTGGAATTGATCTCTTGTGTAATAATAGTAAGAATAACCAAATGTGCTGCGGAAATTAAGGTGCAGGGGAAGCTTTATATCAGCATACACATTGGCCTGCAAATTATTTGTGTAATCCTGCGCGGTAATGGTTTGGGCAGCGGCGTAAGAGTTTGGCCCGCCAAATTGTATTTTATAGCCAGAAGGCTCGGTGCCAAAGGTACCATCTTCGTTGCGCAATGGAATAATAGGCTGCGTTCTGAATGGCGCATTATGCAGATCGGTTAATACTGGGTCTGCTTTGCGTTGCGATATACCTAATTGCTCGCCTACGGTGATGTACTTACTTAATTTGTAATCGGTATTAATGCGGGCTCCACCAATATTTGAATAATTATTGATGTATGAGCCTTTTTGCGCATTATAAAACCCGGAGAACAGATAATTTACTACGGGTGATGAACCAGAAACCGATACATTATAATTTTGTTCGACAGCATTTTTGTAAAGCGAATGCACCCAATCAGTATTTGATAAGGTATCTGTTTTGGTAGCACCGGCAAAAAAAGCTGGGTGAACTATGTTTTGTATTTTTATGAAATCGTCCCTATCCAGCAGGTTAACCAGTTTTGGCTTGGTAACACCATACCTTGCACTAAAGTTTATCACCGGGTCTGTTCCTAATCCAGTGCCTTTTTTAGTGGTGATCAGCAAAACGCCGCCTGCTGCTGCAGAACCGTAAATGGCCGCAGAAGCCGCATCCTTTAAAACATCAATACTTGCTATATCCTGCACGTTGATGTTAGAAACATCGCCAACCCTTATACCATCAACTATATATAATGGATTTGGTTGGTAAAATGAAGAAAGCCCCCTAATGGTAATAGTTGGCGCAGCACCCGGCTGCCCGGAGCTTTCTACCACGTTAACACCTGCAATTCGTCCTTGCAGTGCCGATATGGGGTTAGTGATGGGTTGATCTTTAAAGGTTTCGCCCTTAACTGAAGCAATGGAACCGGTTACGTCCCGGCGTTTTTGCGAACCATAACCAATAACCACAATTTCGTTTAAAAGCTGATCCTGATCTTTTAAAGTAATGTTGATGGTTGACCGGCTATTTATGTTAGCCTCCTGCTTTACAAATCCAACCATCGAAAAAATCAGCACATCATTACTGTTGGCAGTAATGACATATTTTCCGTTAAGGTCTGAATTTGTTCCTTTGGTTGTTCCCTTTATGGATACTGTTACCCCGGGAAGCACCTGTCCTTTTTCGTCGGTAACTTTACCGGTAACTGATACATTCTGTGCCATGGCCCAGGATGATATCAGCAAAAACAAAGGACAAAAAAGTAATTTTAGTAATTGTTTTTTATACATAATGTTTAGATTTTTAGGTTGTTGATTGATATTTAATTGGTTTTGAAGAGCGTAAGAATTTCGCCGGATAGATGCTTTATCCCGAAAGCAAATGCATGTTGAAATGCTTAATATCAGCCTTGCTGCTGTACCCTAAGAGCTGTACAGAAAAACAAACTAACAATGGATCATTTCCTTGATAGGTTTTCATAAACAATAAGATTTGGCAATAATTGGTTTATAATATTGGCTGGTGCTAAAACAGATCTTCAGCAGGTTGCTAATACGATATCAAATAGAGGGGATATAATTTTGGGCAGCAATTTTCAAAGGCAAAATATAAACCACAGGCGTGTTTATAAAATATCAAATAACTGATAATCAATTACTTAATCAACATACAATAGCCGGTAAATATAAACGGCATATAACAGGAACAGGAAGTGATTTTTACTTAGAAGGCCTTAATTGCCATGATAGCCTGCTCAAAATCATCGTTAGATATCTTTGATTTGCTTTTTATGCGGGCTTTGTAATTGTAAATGGTGTTTACGGAGTACTCCAATATATTAGCTATCTTTTCGGTATCGTGGATACCGAGCCTTATCAATGCAAATATCCGCAGGTCGGTATTCATTAGTTGGTTGGGTAAAAGCTTCACCTGGTGCTCCTCGTCAAATAACGAATTGTAGGCACAAACAAAATTGGGGAAGATCTTTAAAAAGGCTTTATCGAAATTAATAAAAAGCTCCTCGCGCTCTTTGGTGAGGTTGATGTTGTTTACTATGATGCGGATATCTTCAAACCTTTTGGTGGTTAGTTTATTATCAACAGACCGTTTAAATTTCTCCAGCTTATTAATGTATTCAGATATGAGGTTGAAATAATAGCCTATATATTCCTCCTTTATTTTATCGGCTTCATTCAGTTTGTCTATACTCTCTTGCAGGTTATGATTGGCTTCGAGGATGATCTTATCGGCTATTTTTAATTTTCGGAGCTGCTTATAAATAATTACTGCAAATACTACCACAATGAGCGATAATACGGTAAGTGATAAAGCATACAGGAACAATACACGCCGCTGTTCTTCCACGGAGTTGATCCGTTCGCTCGCTATCACCGGCAAAATGGCGCCCACCTGTATCTTTCGCTGCCTGGCGCCATAGTAAATAGCATCCTCCATCGCCTGCCTTATAAAAACATAGGCGTTCCGGGCATCGCCCTGCGTGTGCAGCAACTGTGCCAGGTTAAGCATAGCGGCGGCTTCCTTGGTTGACGACCGGATATCGGCCATTGCCGCGAGTGCCAGAAGGCTAATGGCGCTATCGGGTTTGTTTGCCCTGATATAAATATCACTGAGTGTTGACGCGGTTACGGCAAACCGGTGGTCGGTTAAATCAGACCGGCTAATAAGCAATTTTAAATTAGCTATCGCCTTATTCATATTACCCGTTTTAAGAGACGTTAACCCGGTATAATAAACATATTCAAATGAGTTTGCCTTGCACAAATTAATTCCCGAATCAATGTATTTGCTGGCGCGACTATTGTAAATGGGGGCATAGTAATTATCCTTATCAAAATCAGCCAGGTCATAATAGGTGCGGGCCGTTAAGAAATAGTATTCCTTCTTCTCCGTATCAGCCAGCAGCTTTACATTAACGGTACGCAGGGAGTCGAATGTTTCTTTGAACATGCCCGACGAAAGCAAAATAAACCCCAGCTTAACTTTTCCATAAGCAATTTTGGCCGGGTCTTTTAACAAACGGCCCACCTGCTGCAATTTTTGGGTATAATTAAATGCCTCGTTATAATTAAATGATTTATACTCATTATACAAGCTCAGGTAGATCGCATACCGGGCATTCAGATCGGGGTTATCATCCTCCTTCAGCAGCTTTTTTAAATTATCTATCCTCCTTATCTTTTCCTCATCATACTGTTTCTTTTTATCAAGAACGGTATTGAGTTTAGTGGCTAAGTTATCATAACCCTGGCAAAACGCTGTGGTAAACACAAATAAAAACAGAACAAAAACCAGGATGCGTTTCATTTAGTATTAATCAGGGTAACAAAACTTTAGGATGTATAATTGGTTGCCGGGCCTAAGGTTAAAAACATTAAAATTAAGCGCGGTTATCGATATTCTAAAAATATAAAATTTATTGTAAATAATACTGTTAAATAAACAGGATCTGTAAAACCGGGAAAACCAATGACAAGACGCCGACCATGATCAAGGCGTTACAGGTTGATCGTCAGCTGATGCTGATATACAAATTTAAGTAAACGGAGTGGCCAAAGTGGTGACAGTGATTTGCCGGTGATTTGATTCCGTTTGTTGGAGATGGAGTTAAATAGTTTGCTAAACCCCGCCCTGCTACATCACGGCCAGCCGTACCCCTCCCAGGGGGAAGGATTTTATGTTTACATTTGAATTTAATTCTCCTATTCCTTAGTCCAGGAATCCATTGCGGTGGTGTTGCCTATAAGGTGATCAGACTGTATGTCCTGGAAAGTAAAGGTAACTTCCTCAAACAAGCTGCCATTGTTGGTAAGGTTTACGCCATTGTCTGCCGAGGCTGTACCGCCATATTGTGATATCAGCGAAATGGAAGCATTTTTGAGCGTTACCCTATAAGCGATGGTTTGCCGCCCGTCGGCAGATTTTTTGGTAAATTCAATGGTCACCGTTTTCAGGGTTTCGTTGTTGTAGGCGGCCTGTAATAATTGCGGGGTCGAGTAGTCGATGTTTTTTATAATAACAAATGGCGATTGCTGGCGTTTGCCGCTGCTCCGGCCGCTTGATACATCATGAGGTACCGCAACAGAATATCTGAAACCGATACATTCAATTTTGCCTTCGTTGCCCTCTGTAACGGCATTGCCTTTAAATACCCCTGTTTTTGTACCGTCGATGCTGACATAAGCTATTATTGGCTGATTGGTTTGTGCTAAAACAAACGATGTTGCAAACTGGCTTAATAATACCAATAATGCAAAATGATAAAAGTGATTCTTTTTCATAATAGGCTGGTATTGAGAAATTAAGAAATAAATGCTGAATAAATTTAAAAAGAATAAATCACAATATTCACAGTTCGTTGTGTATTTATTTTGTGGGTTAGGGAGGGATTTGGAATGCTCGATTTCTAATTTATTTAAACCGTCATTGCGTTAAAATTGGGGCGTTGCCTGCGGCCGTGCAGTCCGTTCATACTGCACAGGCATTAGTCACCATGGCCGGTATCCACTTCCATCACTAACGCAATTATTGCTTCCGCTTTTTATCCAAAAAAATTCATATCTGTTTGGAGGCAGCTACGCAAATAAAAAACTCCTTATGGAATTTACGTAGTAAAAATGACAAGATAGATGCGATATTGCGGAATACGCTTATAAAAATCGTGATGGATTACGCTTGTGGACACCCAAAAGAGAAGTTATTCAACAATTGGCACACTTGTCCACAATCCGCTCTCGACTAGTGCAAGTTCAAAAGTCATTGAAGACCCCATTCAAAGAGACAGGCGCATTTATAAAAAAAAGACAGCAAACTCACCACAATAAGCTGTGTAATAGAACCTTAAACGGGCTCAAAACAGATTTGGAAAAGTTGAAAAAGAAATTGATGAGATCATAGCTACCGATCCTGAACTCAAGCGGCTATATGCCCTAATCACATCAGTAAGCGGTATTGGAAAGGTAACTGCTACTATGATCATCATCACTACAAACGAGTTTAAAGAGATTAAAGACCCTAAAAAGTTTGCCTGCCATGCCGGTGTCGTCCATTCGTAAAAGAATCCGGCTTATATAAAGGCAAAGGAAGAGTGTTGCATATGGCCAATAAAAATCTTAAAAGGCTATTACACCTTGCTGCATTAATCTCAATATAACATAGCGAAGACCTGAAACTTTATTACGAACGCAGGTAAAACAGGATGGAAAAAATAAAATGAGCACAGTAAATGCGATAAGAAACAAGCTAATATTACGTGTTTTTGTCTGTGTGAACCAAAACAGACCCTATGAAAAAATTATTCCAGATTAGTTGCATGAATCATAGAAATCCAAGACTTAGCGTAGCGGTCTCATGAACACCATTGAATAACAATAACAAGCGCTTTTGGTTACTTTTGACGCGTCAAATTGCGATAGCAATCATGAACACCGATAAAAAATAAATAACTGGTGAATAACGGACTAGGCCCCCCGCGGCCATGAGCGGAACAACATTCAATAAACCACAACCCAACCACCGCAATGTCGAAGCGTGGCAGGCAAACTTCAACCGGCTCAAAGTGATACCCTCGGCGGACAACCGCCCCCCTCATACCAATTTATTTCTGCATCCCATCAGGAAGATATTTTACCAATCACTATCTTTAAACGCGATTATAATAATTGCAGATTTAATTCCTTTTTTAAACATGGCAACAGAAGTTAAATGTCCTAATTGTGGTTTTGGATTTCCTATTGAGGAAGTGATGGCTGAAGAATATAAAAAAGAGCTTCGGGTAAAAATGCAGGAATATACTACCCAAAAAGAAGAAGAATATAAGAGAAAAGAAAGTGAGTTTACAGTAAAAGAACGTCAGCAGCAATTACAATTTGAAGAACGCCTTGCAGCAGAGAAAAAACAGTTGCAATTAACCCTTGAAGAAAATCTGCGTAAATCCATAGCATCCGACTTTGAGAATCAATTGCTGATGCTGCAAAGCAACATTAAAGATTCAGACGAAAAACTAAAGGCTTCCCGGCAAAAAGAGCTTGAATTTCTGCAAAAAGAACAGGCGCTAAAACAAAAAGAAGAAGAACTGGAACTTTCCATGCAACGCAAATTGCAGGAACAAAGGAATGAACTCACCGAAAATATAAGAAAGCAGGAAGCCGAAAAATTCAATTTGAAAGATACCGACTACCAGCTAAAGGTAAAGGAACTGGAAAAACAGTTAGACGACCAGAAAAAACTTGCCGAAGAAATGAAACGCAAAGTGGAACAAGGCTCCATGCAGTTACAGGGTGAGGTACAGGAACTGATATTGGAGGAATTGCTTCGCGATAGTTTTCCTTTTGATGTAATAGGCGAAGTTGGCAAAGGTGTTCGCGGTGCTGATTGTATCCAAACCGTACGCAACCAATTTGGACAGGAATGTGGCCGCATTATTTACGAGAGCAAGCGGACCAAAGATTTCTCCATCGACTGGATAGATAAATTGAAAAAGGATATGCGTGCCATTGGGGTTGATGTAGCTGTAATTGTTACCCAATGCTACCCAAAAGGGATGGATTGCTTTGGCGAAAAAGAGGGTGTTTGGATCTGTTCATTTGATGAAGTGAAAGCAGTATCATACATCTTACGGGATGGCATTATAAAGCTTGCCAACCTGGCAAAAGCACAGGATAACAAAGGCGATAAAATGCACCTGCTATATGATTATTTGATAAGCAATGAGTTTTCTGAACAGTGGAAAGCCATACGCGAAGGCTATATGAGCATGCGCCTATCCATACAACGGGAACGCGATGCCATGGAAAAACTATGGAAAGCCCGCGAAAAACAATTGGAAAAAGTATTACTAAACGCCGCCCATATTAAAGGCTCAATTGAAGGTATCGCAGGGAATGACATGATCCATCTGAGCTTGGGGGATGAGGATGATTCATTGCTATTAGAGTAATGCAATCGTTGATTGACTTTGTCCGAACCATTTTTTTAATTACCATTATTACAGGCTAATAAGGATTGAAAATTGGGTGTTTTAACGGGTTGTTTGTTAAATTATTTAAACCAAGCTTTGGTATTAGCCTAAACAGTAAATCAAAACCAATCATTTAATAATAAATTTTCTTATGAATGTCCCCGAACACTTACAGCATAAACCAATTATAGCTGTAAATGACTATGATAAAAAAGATGGCATATATGCTCCTAACAGCGATGCTAAAGCATTGTCTATTGGACAAGCACAGTATGACGAAGATCAAATTTCTGTAAAGGTTTTTAGGCACACAGGCAATAAATGGAGCCGACAAAGTGAAGAATTACCTATACATCGCGCTTTAGACTTGACTATTTTAATTATATCAGGGATATTTTCTGATCCAACTTCATATAGCACACGTTCAAGTCTTAAGGAACAAATAATAGCCCCTGATAGATTGCCTGAAATAAGTGACTATTATAAAAGCAACAAAAAACAGTTGCAGCCAAGATTAGAAGAAATTAAAATGCTTCTTGACAAATTGCTTTAAATAAACGCTTTTTATTCATAGTACTTTTTGATAAAACTTTACCGATTGGATTTGAAGCATGTGTATTGTTGAAATAATAAGCTTATTACAAAGTTTAAATGAAACTAACCTTAATTAAACAATATGAACACATTAGAAGTTTTAAAACAGGCCATAACTAGCAGGAACCATATTTCCTTTGAATACAACAAGGAAGGAAAGGTGCAAGGAGTAAGGATAGGACATCCTTATGCGGTCTTTATTTTTACAGCAAAAAATACAAATATACAAAGCACCAAAGTACATATAGTACAAATTGACGGCGTATCTGATTCAAAAGAAGGAAAACCATTTCCCAGTTTCAGAATGTATAATATTGAAGACCTTAGTAATGTGTTTGTACTATTAGAAAAAGGAGCGTTTGCACCCCCGTATCATGAGAATTACAATTCTGAGTGGGATGGTTATAAAGATGTAATTATGAAAGTCTGATGAGTATTAAATTTGATAGAGAAATATTTTCAAATGAGAACTTAACTTTAAAGGTAAATTTCTCTGGAATTAAAAACAGCTCGGTCAACGCTGCCGATCTAACTATGTCAATTTATGCATTTGATAATAATGGGCTACCGAAATTTTCGGAAACTTTGAATTGCAACCAAATTAAAAGCCTATATAGTCATTTGAGTCAAATCTCAATTATCAGAGATTCAACCTTCGAAACATCCGGCAAATTTTTGGAAACAACCGATGAAATTGCTGATATTCTAAGTAAATCGTCAAATATCGATAATGGAATACTGAAAATCGTAATAAACAAACTTAATAGTGAGGATAGAATTAAAAATTTGCTTATTGCATTATCTGATGAAGAAAAATCAGGAAAAAGCATAATAGCGGATTTATCATCGCTATATATTCATCAAAAATGGCAGAACGAGATTAATAATTTAAGATTACTATTAGAACTGGAAGAATCAGGAAATATCGTAGAGGAAATAAAAAGCCATCAAAATCTAAGCGATTATTTAGCAAGCCAACCTGAAAAAATATTTCAAAATTGGATTGAAAAAAACCACAATTGGATTTTCGGGATTGAATATATTAAAAAACATGAAGCCCGTAAAATCGCAATGTTCAGTGAAGCGGATATGTTAATGCAATCTATAGACGGATTTTTAGATTTAATAGAACTTAAACGACCAACTTGTGGACTTTTTAAATTTGATGATAGTCACAGTAGTTATTACCCGTCCACCGATTTGGCAAAGGTGATTGGACAATGCATGCTCTATTTTCAAAAAATGGATGATTTCAAATTAAATATTGAAAAAGAACATAAAGTCAAGATCATAAGACCAAGAATTAAAATTATTGCCGGTAGGACAAGGGATTTTAACGAAGATCAATATAATGCTCTTAGAATGCTAAATTGTAATTTGAATCATATTGAAGTTGTTTCTTATGATTACTTATTAAGTTGTGGTGAGAAAATGATTGCCAATTATACTATAGCTGAATAATATATGTATACCTCTAGTGATCTAAATTGGGTTAAAAACGTCAAAAGGGAACAAGGAAATGGGTGGGCGTACATGGACGCAATTGTTGGAGGCTCATTTTTTTTAAATTGGCCAAAAAGGAAAAAAGGAAATGTACTAAAAGCTATTTGTGGTGAATTAATCTTAATATTTCAAACAATCAACAAGGGCTTAGAATATCCCAAAGGCACTTATCTTACGCATATTGTAACTCCATTGGATAATAAAATAGAAGTAAGAGATTCTACTCACCCATTTTGCAGATTAGTCGGGGTTATCGCAATGGCATACATTCCAAAACCTATTGAACTTAATTTTTTTAAGCCAAATAGGGGAGCTTGTTGCAATATTAACTTAATAGAAAGAACTAACAAATTACCTATTAGCGAACTCGAGCTAAAAAGAAAAATTTGGAATCTTTTTAACCCAGATGCTGAACTAAAAGATTTATTCGAATTTGTTATTAATGATAATTTCGAGATCGAGATAGATGGTTCTATTGAGGGTGAAGAAAAAGTAAAGATGAAAGAACATAAATACTATGAAAGAGACCCCCAAATTATCCAAGCAAAAAAAAAAGAAGCTATTAAAAGTAATATTCTATTTTGCGAGGTTTGTAATTTTGATTTCAAATTAAGATATGGAAATCATGGAAATGGGTTTATCGAATGTCATCACAAATCTCCTATTGCCAAAGCTGGGAAACGACTTACAAAATTAAATGACCTTGCATTGGTATGTTCCAATTGCCATAGAATGTTGCACCGGAAGAATGCGAAAAATAATTATTTCACAATAAATGAATTAAAAGAAATTATTGTAAAAAATTAATTTCCCCAAACCTGGCGCGAGAATGAGGAGCTGGGTATAGCGTAAAGGCTTCTCGTGCCTTTTTCTAACAACCCGCTAGGAAAATCATGGCAATCATCTAATCACATAAATCATGGTTCAGACAAATGCGTTAGGGACTGAAACATATACCGGCCTTCGCGCCTAATGCCTGCAGACGTATGAGTGTAAGGCCCGGCCCGCTCCTATCAGCGGCAACGCCCGAAATTTCTTCAACTCTGTCATCTCGAACCTGCCTGCGGTAGGCAGGCGATAGTGAGAGATCTTCGACAACATGCAAAGCGGACTGTGCGCAGCGTATAAGTTTTTTTCGCACCCGCAATCCAGGCACAACCCGCTCAAGAGAATAGTTCTCCTCGCTACACTCGTTCGAATGACATGGTTTGTTATATCATTAAGGCGCTCCCCTAAAAAAACCTCACAAAATACCCGGCTACGGATTGCCATAACGCAGACTGGGGTATAAAATAATAACCGTAATGCGATACCGCTAAAATGATGAACGCGATGATATAGGCCCTGCTGTTGTTGCCCTTTATCCTGTCGTAAACGATGAGGCCGACCAGGATCAGGTCGGGCACTAAAAACCCGTACAGCACTGCGTCGGCGCCGCCCATACCAAACACATGCATAAAAAACCTGCGCAGCCCAGCCCCGGCAATAGCCAGCGAGGTGGCGATCATATAGCGCATGTGGTATGGCGTGCGGTTTTTGTTGATGATGGCGAGCAGGTACAATACGAAGAAATCAAATATCTGGTAAGTAGGAAAATACATACCGGCAAGGATGGCTGGCATGGGCCCATGCCCGGCTACCGCGTTTAAATACGCCTCGCGGGCAATAAAATGGATGGAAATGATGATGCAGGGCACCAGCACATAAGTAAACCTGCCGATGATGCGGTGCGCCTTGTATTTGCCAGACCGGATGAGCAGCGGCTGAACAAACAGCAGCACAAACCAAGTTGTGAACAGCAGGCCGTGGATATGCTGGATGGTGGTAACGTTATTAAAAGTAGGGAAGAGCCCGAAATAGGTTTTGAAAAAACCTAAAACAACAATGCCGAATATAACAACAAACAGCAAGCTGACATTTTTGTAGCCGCTCTCCGTGAATTTGTGCCCTGTGTCCATGAAACGTAAATTGTGATGGTTTGTAATGGATTGAAAGATAGGGAATTATTTGAAAACAATTGTAACCTCACCACGTGTTTTACGTTCGCATTACTATAATCTCCAACATAAGTGCTTAACTTTATCCAAACAAATAAAACGTATGAAAGCATTTCTGGGCATGGGTCTTTTAGGCTCAAATTTTGTTAAGGCGATGATCAAAAAAGGCGACCAGGTGCAAGTCTGGAACCGTACCGAAAGCAAGGCTAAAGCATTGGAGGCCTTCGGCGCAAAAGCATTCGCCAAGGTTACTGACGCCGTAAGTGGCGCGGATACTATTCATGTTACGCTAAAAGATGATGACACGGTAAACGAGGTATTGGAAATGGCAAGTGCAGGGTTTAAAAAAGGAGCGGTAATTATTGACCATACCACCACTTCGGCAAAAGGCGCCATTGCAAGAACCAAAGAATGGAAAGATCGCGGGTTTACTTATTTGCACGCCCCCGTTTTCATGGGTCCGGCAA
>JAQBOK010000378.1 GCA_028288085.1 Mucilaginibacter sp. | reverse complement strand
GTTACGCCAAAAAAGAAAACCGTGGCGTTGCCGCTGCTTTGGAATTTACCGATGTGCAGATGAGGGAGTAGATTTTGGGATCGCCAGGGAAAAGCGGGCGTCATTCTGAGGCGTTACATTAAATTAAGGGAAACCCCATAGGGGTCAAATGTTGGTAGAAAAACAAGTGTATAGAAATGCCGTGCCATCGGTACGGAGCTTTTCGATGTTGCGTACCGATGGCACGCTAAAGGGGTGCGAAAATTGGATTTTCTACCAACATTTAGCACCTGGCGGCGCTAGTTGAAATGCATACCCTTAATTTAATAACACTGCTCATTAACAACACTGCTCAGCATGATGCCCACGCACACAACGTAGTACCGCCAATAACGCTATCGCTCTAAAAGCTAATAAAAAAAACATAGGCTATCGACCATCAACCATCTGCAAAAAATTAACACCAATGTCTAATTCAAATCAATCCATAACCAAAAACACTTCGGCAATTGCCATTCCAAATGCACAAGCAAACACCGGCTGGGCCATCCTCTCGCAATCGCCGGTACGTAATTTCCCTAAGCGCGATGTATTTAACGTGGTGCTCATCGGCGTAGCCAAATCCTTTGCCGATCTCAACATTAAAAGCATCAGTCTGCAGGAACGCGACTACATGGTAAACGAGCTGACAGACAATATTATAGCCCGCCACCGTGCCATCCGCATCAACGAAATACCCGATGCCATTGCCCGTGGCATACGCGGCGAGTATGGCGAATTTTACGGCTTAAGCGTGGTAGCCTTTGAGCGTTTTATTGCCCGGTACCTGCTATCAGAAAGCAGGGTGCGCGCAGTGAAAGAATCACAGCAGCAGGGCGCAGCAAAGGCGGCTCCGGGCAAGCAGGAACAATTCGCGTTAGCAAAATCAAACGCGTTGATGGCGCTGGAACGTAAAAAGACAAACCAACCTATTTATACCATAGCATCGTTTGTTTATGATTTTTTGGATAAGCTGCAACTACTGCAATTCAGTAGCGACGAAAAGTATGATATGATGGCCGATGCCGCCCGCGAACTGGTTGGCGAACTAAGGTTTAAGCTGCTAACCGCATCCGGCCACCAGCGTATGGCGCTGCGCCAAAGCATTAACGCCTACACCGCAGCCCTCAGCGGCGGCACGCTAACTGCAGAGCAAAAGCAAAACGTAGTACGCCTAAGCAAACGCCTGGCGATAGAAGCCTTTTTGCAACAGGTAATGCTGGAAGAAATTGATATGGCTGCGCTGATAGAAGGCCGTAAAGAGTTGTTTTGACAACTACCAATAAACACGCTAAACACCCTGCGACATCATGCCTTTTTGCCTGATTTCGTCCACCGCTTTTCTAACTATTGGCGGCAGCGAAAACGTTATCTTTTCACCATAATCTTTATCCAATTTGCCTTGAGCTAAAAAATATAACTCCTCATCATAAATAAAAGAATCAGGAGTACGCGGCACCTCTGTTATCATCTGCAGGGCCCAATTAACCAATTCTTCCGAGTCGGTTCTGTATTCGGG
The DNA here is from genome assembly GCA_028288085.1 of Mucilaginibacter sp. Lineage (GTDB taxonomy): Bacteria > Bacteroidota > Bacteroidia > Sphingobacteriales > Sphingobacteriaceae > Mucilaginibacter. The sequence continues at coordinate 5,771 of JAQBOK010000378.1, read as the reverse complement.
GTCATAACAATATTGACGCGATTTTCCATCGGTGTCTACTATGCATACCGGCATTTGATGATCTTCGCAAATGGCTTCACCGCCTGGCGGGTCGCTGCATTTACAGCTTCTTGACATAATGTTTTAGATTTTAATGATTTCGAAATGGTTTTGATTTTCAGTAACGGAATATTTAGGTAAGGTGGTTGATAAAAATTTCAATCGCTCAATAGCTGCCTTGGCCGATGGTGTTTTTAGAAGTTGGGCCTTCAGAATAGATTTTTTTTCGTCCGGGGTAAAGCCGCTTATCTCATAAGTTCCCCCACTGGGCAAAAGAATTTTTTCAACGATGTGCTCAAATGACCAACCGGGCGGAATTTCAAAATTAATTTCGGGATTGGGCTTTGGTGGTGGCGGCGGATTAGGGTCTTTATATTTGGCATAAGTAAACCAAATTGTAAAAAACAATGCACAACCAGCGGTGCCACTTATAACCAGGTGCACACCATTACCCATTGTTTTATCAAAACTAAAAAGAGCCTCGCCCGTAAGAAACCCGCCCGAGAAAGCAGCCGACAAAGCAGTAAAAAACTTCAGCGTATTGTGCTGGCTTGAACTGATGTTTTTAGAACTAAACAACGTAACGCATAAAGTTATCAGCAAAAATGCAAGACAACCGAGGCCGATCCATTGTACAGGCGTCATAAATTTAGATTAGTGACTTAAAGGTACTATTTGGGATCGTAAAATACAAACATCATGCTGGCTTATAGCACATTATGCAGGTGCAAGCTATCCCCTTTTCAAAGCATTTCTACAATTTGAATATTGTTTCCGCAGGTGTCATTAAAAACAGCAATTTTCACTGTCCCCATTTCGGTTGGTTTTACACTAAATTCAACACCCCTACTTACCAGTCGGTCATATTCTTGTTGAACGTTGTCAACATTGAATTGTGTGTAAGGTATTCCTGCATCAAAAAGTGCTTTTTGATACGTTTTAGATGGCTCAAAATGTTTGGGTGATGGCTCCAGCAAAACTTGTGGCCCATCTTGTTCTTCATTGCTTACCACAGTTAGCCATCTGCTGTCTTCACTTATCGGCACGTCAACTTTTTTCACAAAGCCCAATTGATTGGTGTAGAACTGTAATGCTTTTTCCTGGTCTATAACTGGAATGCCTATAACTTTTACTTTCATTTGTTTAAATTTTGAGATTTAATATTCCAAAGTTCTAAAATCAGAATTAAACCGCCTTGTGAAAGTTGCTCTTTTTTGAAATTCAGTAGGTGTTAGTCCTGTTCGGTTTTTGAATAATGTACTGAACGAACTGGGGCTTTCAAATCCGATAGTAAAGCAGGTTTCGGTTATGAACGCCCTACAAGTTGGGCCAACCTGTTTCATAATTAAATATGATATTAAACTTTATTTGGTTTTTAAAAACACCTCAAATTCAGATCCTTCTCCCAACTTACTTTTTAACAAAATCTTTCCTCCGGAGTTTTTCACAATTTCGTTTACTAAATATAACCCAATTCCGGAGCCTTCAACAGACTTATCTATCCGTACATATTTTGTAAATACTGCTTCTTGCTTGCTTGGGTCTATACCAATGCCGTTGTCTTTTACAGTAATAATGATGAATTTTTTGTCGCGTTTGGTAGTTATGAAAATTTCGGGTTTACGGTGGGGAGATTGGAACTTGATGGCATTGTTTACCAGGTTATAAACTACGCTTCTAAGTTTCCGCCGTGAATAAAGTATTTCCGACACGTTAATCTCGCTTTTTATTTTGGCGCCGGATTGCATTATCGTACCGGCAAGAGTAAGCCGTACGTCTTCCAGGATGTTTTCGAAATCTAAAAGCTCTTCTTCTGCCTGATATTTATTTTTCTGCTTACCCGCATCAGTCAGTTCATTTATAATCCCTTGCATTTTCTTAATGGAATTTTCTAATATACCAAATAGCATTAAAAAGGATCTTGACTTATCAGTAGATGCCTTTTTGAGTTGTTGAGTGGTCAAAAGCAAGCTTGTTAGCGGAGTTTTAATATCATGGGAGATGGTATCCAACAAGGTTTCATGATCGGAAACCAGCATCTCTTGATTTTTTAAGTCCTTGATCCGCGCCGTAATTTCAACGAAAGTAATGATCACCCCGTTGGTTTTTTTTGTTTTTGTGACCACATAAGGTATAATATTCATTTGGTACCATCGGTAATCAGTCGTCTGGATCTCCTTTTCCAAAATTTCATCACATTCAATTACTTGCTGAATGTCGTCTACAATAGATGGGAAGCGAAAATTATCTTTAATGTCAAGTATCGGCTTACCCACATCGTCTGATTTTAATGTAAATTGTTTCATGGCAGGCGGGGTAAATTTGCGTAATTTCAGATCGCTGTCTACAAACAGTTGCGGGATAATGGTATTTCTAAAATAATTTTCCAGTTCATCATTTAGTTTGATGAGCCTTTTAATTTTTTGATCTTTATTAAGCATGTGTTAATATATTAAAGCACCCCCGACCTTTAACGGGATTATTTGGGTTTCGTAAGTTTATCAAAAGGCTTCGCCAACGTTTAAAATAACCGCACCGTAACCTTTACTAAAACCATAATCAATACCTATATTGGTATTTGATCCCTTGTTAAATTTAATTCTGAGCCCTGTACCGGCGGCGGGGTGCCACGAGGTAAATAAAGTGCCCGACCCGCTAACCGTATTTATATCAGTAAATACCACAAAACCCAGTAAACCATTGTTTGTAATATCGCGGCGATACTCGCTTTCAAAATAGAATAAGGATTTACCCCGGTAGCGGTTTTGATCAATGCCCTCGCCTGACCGGTTGTTTGGGTCCCAGCCAATACTTGGCAAATCAAGATACGGGGCTTTGCTGTCAAATACCGTCCAGAAATACGACCAAAATGCCAGCGTATTTTGCTGGATGGGCCTTGCGGGGTTTAAAGAAATATATTTCCTTACATCTACATACAACGAACTCCAATTTTGGTCGCTCCCCATAAAACGTGGATTATAGCGGTATACCACGTTGGTATACGCACCCGGTAATGGATTAAAGGGATTATTGCGGGTATCATACAACAAATTCAAACTCACGCCAGACGATACCGAACTGCCATTAGTGCCGTATGAATAATTAGTAAACTGTTTGAGGCTCACATTCGGATCGTCACTCTTAATATTGGAATGATAATCAAGGTTATAGCCAGGGCCAACAAAAAGATAAGGAGTAATACGTTTAAGCGCGCTTTGGTAAAAGCGGATATAGTTATCATCAACCAGTGTTTTGGTACTATTGCTGGCGGCGCTGCCAAGGCCCCAGGTATACTGCGGGTAAACTAAAAAGCGCATATCACCTTGTATGTTCCAGGTGTTATCCTTCAGCCAGGCGCTGGAACGCAGTGGCAGGCCAAACCTGCTCTTCAAATTCCAGTACGGCGCAAAGTTGAGGGTAGACAGGTTGGTGGTGCTTTGCGGCCCCAGGAACAAGCCAGCCGTAGTACTGGTTACTAAAGCGCGGCCTGTACCGCCCGGTACAGCGCCAGAGATTGGGAGTAGCGAAAAATAGATCCTTTTTCCACCCTGTTCTTTCACCGGACTTGGCTTAATATGCAACCAACTTTTCGCCAGGTCTATCAGATCGGTTTGCTGCGAAGTATCCTTCACCAAATTATTTTGGGGGATCACATTTGAGGCATTTTGCGCAAATAAAGCAGCGGGCATCAGGCAGCAAATAAAAATCGAGATCTTAAGCATACTAAATATAGGATGATGCAACTAACTGCCTTATCCCCTCCAACGGGATTTTTTTAACGTTTTATATTTATAGAACCAATAAGACGGCAAGAGGTTTAAAATAAATGCTTATATTTCCTCAACTTAAATCTTGGCATGAAAAATCTGTTCCTTACTATTTGTTTAACTGCTATTACTGCCTTCACTTTTGCACAAAGTATTAAGTTTGGCGTTAAAGCGGGGTTTAACATGTCTACACAATCGCTTAGTAAAGATGATCCCCTATCCGGGTTTAAATATCAATACACAACCGGCTTTAATGCAGGTGTAATTTTGGACATCGACTTTAAAAACTTTTCTTTAGAGCCCGGCGTATCGTTTACTACCAAAGGCGAAAAACGTCCGTCGCAACAACTTCCGGCCAACTTTTCCGGCCCCGCGGGGTATAATGCACCCCAGGCCACTTTTACGCTCGATTATATTGAAGCCAGTTTTAATGCGTTTTATAATATCCATGTCGCCCCCGGTGCAATTATCCATTTGGGCGGCGGTACTTACCTGGGCAATGGCATTGCTGCCAGTGCAACCGGACTAAAAGCCTCTTTTAATAATGACCCCAATGCAGCTATTCACTATAAAAACCCCGACTATGGCGTGAATTTTATAGCCGGCGTTAAGCTAAAAAAGAAAATATTGATAGACCTTGGTTACAGCCTTGGCATTGCAGATGTATCGCCCAATAGCAGTTCCTTAAAAAACCGGGTGGCCAGCCTTTCAGTTGGGTATTTATTTAGGTAGGCTGATTTATTATAGACGATATGGATTTTGGAATTTTGATGAAATTTATTTCAGCAATTTTGTTTGTGGTGATGGGCTTAATGGCAAAATATTCGCACAATGATGGATGGAGCTCAGTTAAAAGGTATTGGATCTATTTAGTTGTATTTGGGGCGGTTTTCTTTAGTTTATAATGTATTCAAATATTTGATGTGATTAATTGAGGCCCAATGAAGCACGGGAAGCCTTTTACCAAGTAAGTCGTAAGAAATCCGCAGTAAGGATATGTATCTAAAAACGATATATTTGAAACATAATACCTTCAATTAACCTTATCTGGATGAGAAAAAAACTGATCATATTTTTGCCTGCATTGCTTGTGGCTATCACGGGGTTCAGGTATAAGCCTGCAGATGCCGTTGTAAATTATTTAAACACCAGCGAAGTGTTGATATTCAACAAAATGGAATACAAACTGGTTTGGAGTTCGCATCCGGCAACTAATTATTACAAGCAGGAATATATCCCTGTGAAGGAAACTCTCGATCGCCATAAAAACCTGCTATTAATTGATTACCTTTTAATTGATACGCCCGCTGTTAATATTGCGAAGATAAAAGCAGGGGAGATTAAAGAGCGGATGAAAACAGACGTAAATGCGCATTTCCAATTGATTGAAAATGCTGCAAAAAAGGAATGTATCCTTGATTTTTTGCTCAGCGTTGGTGGCGGAAATTCTCCCAGCGTTATTGAATGGAGTGGCTACCATTACCAGAATTATACGGATAAATCTGGCCACAAAGGCATTTATTTGTTCGGTGTAAGCACAACGGCTTATGACGACGATGTGATGAACTATTTGAAAAGGCTGAAAACCGACAGGCAGGGTTATTTAAAAGAACTGGTTAAATACCAGGTCCCAGATATTGAAGTGAAATAAAAGATGAGAAGAGTTAGTGCTGGTAGGTCGCAGTAATCTCATTCTGACGGTATGTTGGGCAATTTAGAATGAGCAACCACTCGCTTCGGGCTTTCGAAATATTTGGCTAAAGCCAGTCTGATTCCCTTCTATCCGCCCCATAAATGGGACGGGAATGATTTAATCGCCACTTTATATTTCCACCATATTTTTAATTATATTTTTATTATATTTCATTTCAGTTGGCTAAAGCCAACTGGATAAATGATAGAGAAACATGGCTTTAGCCTAATTAGTCTGAAGGTTAGTAACCCAAACTGCCAGCCATGCCAATA
>JAQBOK010000359.1 GCA_028288085.1 Mucilaginibacter sp. | reverse complement strand
ATCTATGACAAGTATACTGTCAATAAACCGATGTGAATTAACGTTTTCTGACGTAATGTTATTGTATTTATTTATGATAGAGCCGTCACTAATTTTTAAAGCAAAAAGGCTATTATCTTTTGAAGGATTAAAAATTAATAGTTCATTATCGTCATTTATAAGCTGTATTTTATCTGCATCAAATTCCTTGTAAATCCTTCTATAAATCTGTTTGCCTCCATGAAACACACTTAAAATTGCATTTTTTTGACCGCCTAAAAAATACATATTCCCTTTTTTATCCACTTCAAACCCACATATACTGTAATGCTCATTTGCTATACAATAAGGAATCCCTTTTATGTTATCTAAGGGAATTCGACTTTGGTTTTTATTAAAAACTTGTGCAAATACTCCTACTATTTGAAGAGAGAATATTAAAACTATGAATAATATACGCATCATATTAAACTTAATTTTTACGATAGACTTCTGGGTGTCCATTTGTTCCGAGCCAACTCGATTCCAAATCAGTTGTAATTCCCGAATTAACTTTACCTTCTTTTCCATTTGCATCTATCATTTTTTTATTGCCCCAAAATATTGATATATGATGAGTTCGCCAAAGCAATATATCACCTGGCTTTAAACCCTTTACAAAACCTGGATGTGATATATGAGGAATTTCAACTTTTTTGACTCCACCTAGAGGCGCTCCTGGAAAACTCGTGGTCCAATTTCTTTTAGTTATACCCATTACCCGGAAATAAAAACCTGAACAATCAATTCCTTTAGAGCCTAAATACTTTCCCATACCCTCCCCTATCCGTAGCTTCCAATCACGCTCTCTATGCCAGGAGACTGTGTCTCCACGCTACCCCGCCCATCCGTCTCTGTCCAAACTCCTGAAATGGATAGCTTCGGCCAAATGTTCCAGCTTAATATCTTCGCTTCCGGCCAAATCGGCTATGGTGCGTGATACTTTCAGGATACGGTCATAAGCTCGGGCGCTGAGGCCCAGCTTTTCCATTGCTTTCTTTAATAAAGTTTGTCCTGCTGTATTGATCTTACAGATATCCCTTACCATTTGAGGGCTCATTTGCGCATTTGCGTGCAGATCTGGCCTGTTGCCAAAACGCTCAGTTTGCAGTTCCCTGGCAACGATTACCCTTTGACGAATATCCTCGCTTTTTTCGGCTAACCGGTCTGAAGATAATTCCGAAAAATTGACTGGTGTTACTTCCACGTGAAGGTCTATACGGTCCAATAGCGGGCCGGAGATCTTACTCAAATATTTTTGTACCGCTCCCGGCGGGCAAATACATTCCTTTTCGGGGTGATTATAATATCCGCAGGGACATGGGTTCATACTGGCCACCAGCATAAAGCTGGACGGATAATCAACAGAAAATTTCGCTCTTGATATGGTTACTTTTCGCTCCTCCAGCGGTTGCCGCATTACCTCAAGCGCCGACCGTTTAAACTCTGGCAGTTCATCCAGGAACAATACCCCGTTGTGGGCAAGTGAAATTTCGCCTGGCTGGGGGTTGCTGCCGCCACCTACCAAAGCCACATCACTTATAGTATGGTGCGGCGAGCGGAATGGCCGCATGGTTACTAATGCATCAGCAGTTGACAGCTTGCCTGCAACAGAATGTATTTTGGTTGTCTCCAGCGATTCATACAAACTAAGTGGGGGAAGGATAGAAGGCAGTCTTCGCGCCAGCATTGTTTTACCCGCACCCGGCGGCCCGATCAGGATCACATTATGGCCACCCGCTGCAGCAATCTCTAATGCACGTTTAATGTTTTCCTGGCCTTTAACCTCACTAAAATCGCTGTCGTAATTGCAGAGGCTGTTAAAAAACTCCTCGCGGGTATTTACTAATACAGGCTCTAATTTTACATCACCATTAAAAAAACCCGCAACTTCTTTGATGTTATCAACACCATATACGTCCAGTTCGTTTACTATTGCGGCTTCGCGGGCATTTTGTCTTGGCAGTATAAAGCCTTTAAACCCATCCTTACGGGCCTGTATAGCAATAGGCAGGGAGCCTTTAATAGGCTGCAAACTACCATCAAGTGATAGTTCGCCCATGATGATATATTTGTCAAGATTATCCTCTTTTATTTGTCCTGAGCTGGCCAATATCGCCGTTGCAATGGTGAGGTCATAGGCAGAGCCTTCCTTTCGGATATCCGCAGGGGCCATGTTCACCACTATTTTTTGCCGTGGCATACGAAAATTATTGGTTTGCAGGGCCGCTTCTACACGCTGCATGGATTCGCGCACGGCATTGTCTGGCAGGCCAACAATAAAGTATGCAGGATTGCCCCCGCTTATATTCACCTCAATGGTGATCGTAATGGCCTCTATACCGTAAACAGCGCTCCCAAAAGTTTTAACCAACACAATGATAAAGTTTAATCAACGCGTAAGATATAGAATTTTTGTGAGGGATAAAATCAATCAAAGGCCAAATTCGTGAAGAGTAGCTGCCTAATATAAATTGGGTGTTATAATATCTTTTATTTTAAAAAATCTCCGTCAACGATCAATAATTTGACCCCGTTTTTTGAAACAGAACGGTGCGAACTTAATTCGTCTGATACAATGTAGGTCATCCCGGCGGTTAGCATAAATTCTTCGCCGCTCTCCAATTCACTTACAAAATCTCCTTCAAGGCAATGAACAATATGCCCTTTTTTGCACCAATGGTCGGCCAGGTAGCCTGCGGAGTATTCCACAATCCTGATCCTTAATCCAGGGAATTGAAGCGTTTGCCAAAAAGCCTCGCCAGTTTCGCCCGGATGAACTGATCTTTCAATTTTAGACCAGTCTATCGTTTGAAAATTAATGTTACTAAGGTCCGTCATTCGCTGGCTTAATTATCTGATACAATAATAATGCTTTAGCGAAGGGTAAAATATAAAATTTGAAAAAGACCTATCGTGTGGTAAAAAGCACAAATCCGCAAATGATAATCACATTAACCAGTACCACAACAGACCAGGTATTTAAATTATGCCTGCTTAAATGAGCCATATTTACATTCAGTTTTTTAAGCCACTTGTTGTTTAAAAACACAAGGTGACTCAGCAACAGAAAAAATACGGTACTTAAAAGCATAACTGTACCAACTGCGTACGAGTTCAAAAGAAACAATTGCGTTCTGAGAATAACCTGTGTTAAGAGCATAAGATTGGTGAGCACAATGATGAGCAAAAAGCTTACGTTAAATAATGATTTAAAGCGGGGAAGTTCACCCTGTCCGAAATTTTTAAAGCTCCATCTGTAAACTGTTACATAAATGGATTGATAAGATTTTAACATGGCCAAAATTGTTTAAAGGTTAACGGATTTGATGCCTAAGGGGAAAGCATCATTGATTTATTAGATAAACGTAAAATCGATTAAACAAGTATATAATTTTGAAATTATTTTATTTTAACAAATAATTGTTGGTATATGTTATAATTACAGAACTAAATTAAATTATAAAAGCCTCCAAAAGGAAGCTTTTATAATTTAAATATCGGTAATTGCTGTCAAAAGAAGGGGGTAGGGAAATTTATACTTTCACCCGCTCTACATAAGTGCCGGTAGTAGTATCCACTTTCACCTTATCACCTATATTGATAAATAAGGGGACTTTAATTTCGGCACCGGTTTCAACAGTTGCATTTTTTAACGCACCGGTTGAGGTATCTCCTTTAACGGCAGGCTCGGTATAAGTGATCTCTAACTCGGCAGAATTTGGGATCTGGCCCATAATAGGCTCATCGCTTTCAAAAGCAACAATTACGTTCATGCCTTCTTTCAAAAATTTCACCGCATTGCCAAACAGTCTTTTTGGCACATTGTGCTGATCGTAAGTGGTGTTATCCATTATCACCAGGTCATTGCCATCTTCATACAGGTATTGATAATCGCTGGTTTCAACACGCGCTATATCAACTTCTTCATCCGTGCGGAAACGGTATTCAACCAGTTTGCCGCTTTTTATATTACGCATGCGTGCCTGGTAAAAAGCACGAAGGTTACCGGGTGTACGATGTGTTAATTCTTCAACCTGCACTAACTCGCCATTAAAGCGAAGGATATTGCCATTTTTTATATCAGATGCTTTAGCCATAAAATTTTATTGAGGCGCAAACTTAGGCACTTACGTGCAAAGAAACAAGTAGTTAAGCGGTTTTACACCTTCAGCGCCCGTCATCGACGCCCTTAAGTTTAAAAGGAGAAAGGCGGGGTATAAATAAGAATTATACCTTTGCACCCATGGTGGATGTGATATTAAAAAAAGGGAAAGAAAAGGCTGTCCTTCAGCGTCATCCCTGGCTTTTTTCTGGGGCTATTGAAAAGGTAGCGGGCAAGCCGGCCAATGGTGATGTAGTGCGGTTGCTGAATGAGAAAGACGGTTTTATGGCCTATGGGTTTTATAATGACCAGTCGAGAGTGGCATTGCGATTATTAGAATGGGATGAAAGTGTTGAAATAGATGAGGCTTGGTTTCGTAAAAAAGTGGCAGTTGCAGTAGCCAGCCGCGGTAATTTATTAGAAGATGGCACAACCAATACCTGCAGGCTTATTTTTAGCGAAGCAGATTATTTACCCGGACTTATCGTAGATAAATATGCCGACTACCTGGC
>JAQBOK010000337.1 GCA_028288085.1 Mucilaginibacter sp. | reverse complement strand
AGGCGGTTGATGGTGCCACCTCTTTCATCCATTCATCAACTTTTGCCAATTCTTTTTTTATGCCACGCGGCCATAAACGGTCGACCAGTATACGCGTGCCGTCACTCGCTTCGGCGGGTTCATATATCCGTTTTATTTGTATCGTGCTCATTGTTTAATGTTTTTGTTTGCTTTATCAATCTATACAATTAACTAACTTAGATTTTCAAAACCAAATTATAGCCTAATAATTTACTAAATGAGTACGTGGAGTAACCGCTTATCGGGAATGAATGATGGTTCTTTTAATAGGATCAATTACGACAAGCTATGCCCAGCCTGCAAAACCACTGATAACATTAGAACAAGTTGACCCGCAGTTTATGACTTGGCTTCAAATTGCGTCCTATCCGGAAATGAGAAAACTTTATATGTAACGTCCAATCACCGGGTTTTGAGGGTTAATTTGCGGTAACATTTCTAACGGTCGTAAAACCGGTCGTCATTAAAGTGTTCGTGACGATAAAATTCATCCTCGTTCCTGGTATTGTGGTCTGTCGGTTCTAAAATTTTCCGTATGGCCATTTCTATGTGGCGAGACAAGCGACCCTTTTCATATAAGGGCAACGCATCAAGCTGTTCTGCACTTACAGTGGGTAAATAAACTACGTTTCCATCGTCTATTGGGTCATAAGCACTGTATGCAGGGTCAACGTTATTACGTTTGCGGTGAGACGATTTCGTATATAATTCTGCCATGCCGATAGGAACCAGCACTTTGCGATCCTCATCAAGACCTAATTGATTATCGTCCAGATCCACAATAAGATAACGCACTTTGCGCGAATGTGGTTCAAAAAGAAGGTCGCTAACGTCGCCTGCCTTTTTACCACTACGGGTTTTGATGTCCCAACCGGTGATGTCGGGCTGTCCATCTACTATTTCGTATCCGCTTTCATGAAGCTCGCTAAGGCGGTGTTCTATTTTTTCCTGTGTTGCCATAATTTTTTCAGTCTAAGATTAATGGTTATTTGGCAGGGTGTGTGGCTGTTGAATCAGTGGTGGTCCTGGTAGAATCAGTTGTGGTTACACTTGTTGTTCCACCGTGATAGTAACGCTGGTAGCAATAACCGCCTGCTACAATAATGATGATGATAATAATTAACCAGAGCCACCAGTTACTGCGGCTTTTTGGTTTTACTTCTAAATGCGCCATAATCTATATAATAACCTATTATATAAACAAGCAGGAGGCGATAAGTTTTTTGTTTTTTGAAATGGATTATGTTTGCAACTGGCAACAGCTTAAAACTTCAGTTTAACATTACGAGCATTTTGTTCATTTTGCCAGGCGCTGAAGTATTAACCGGGCACATCTATTAGTTCGCAGTTTCTTCTTTTACCAATTTTTCAACAATTATATTAAAATTCTCTCTGTTGATACCGTCAATTTTATTGAGGGCAGCAAAGTAGTTTTCGTCATCTTTTTGCTTTTTACCGCAGCTTAGCAGTTCCATCACTGCGGGAAATCCCTTGTCCTTTTCAATTTTTTGTACAATAAGTGCATTGATCACATATGATACATACAAATGATATTGCTGACTGGTGCCAAAATTTTTATTTTCAGTAAAAGCTCTTAACCAGTCTTTATTGGCCCCCATAAACACCTTAAATTGTTTTAAAATATACTGCCAACTGTATCCCCAACTCCCCCCGTACAAATAAGCACAGCCCTCATCCACCGGCCTGTTGATGATACTTAAAGGCACTACACTGCGCAGCCGCAGATGCCAGCAATCGTGAATATCCAATGCTTCCGTGTCCGAAGAGTTAGTTCCAAATACCAGCAAACGGTTACCATCCTCAAAGGATGAAAAATTATCATGCGCAATACCGTTATAATCTGCTTTATAGCTTATACCAAGCACCTCAAGCGCTTTGGGCAAATCGTCGCAGAAATAGATCTGGGTAATGTAATCAGGCGCATGAAGCTTTCTATCAAACTCTGCCGCCTTTTTTGCATAATTGTTAACGAGTGATATGTTAAGGGATACCGGGTAATAAAAAATGAACTCCCCGGTTTTTTTCACCTGCCAGGCTATTGTATTTATTTTTAAGGGCGAATAAAAGCTGTAATGGTCACCGGTCCTTTTCGCCATCAGCTTAAAACTTGCGCGCAATAACGGTTCCGATCCGTTGCTGTTTAGGTAAACAAACTGTAAGCTGTATTTACTGCTGTCCAGCAATGTTGCGTCGGTTAAATAGCATTTATAAATGTTATTCAGACCCGTTCCGCTGCCGTTTTCCATGCCTTTAATTTCATCCAGTACCAATGATGTTTCCAACAAATTGTCTTTCAGTAAAAATGCATTTACTTTGTTGGCATTGATGGTTTGTTTTAGAAGGCCTTCAAGGGAATTTACCAATAGGTTGGCTTGAATGGAATCACCCCCAATGTGAATATTCTTTGGAACTATCAGCCTGTTTATCTGGCAATAACAGGCAAAAGTTATAAGTATCCCAACAAAAGTTAAAATGAATTTTTTGTACATGAGTGAATATGGTTTATCTAACGAACTTACACAATAGTTTTTTAAAAAAACCGGTCTTTAAATTACCTTAATGACCATTTTGTATACTCAAGATTTAAAAACATCCATTTTATTATCAGAATAAATTCTTTATTTAGAACCTATGGGAGCCACTTTATAATTTAATCCGGCAGTTGTACCACAGGTTACGTCAATAGTAACCCCCGTTATTTTAGCAGCCATATCAGACGATAGGAATACGGCAACATTGGCTATATCCTCCATCAGCGGAAGCTTTTTCAGCATAGTGTCTTGTTCCATATTCCACATAATGATCTCCATTCCTTTGGGGTCGCTATCTATCGCATTTTTAAATACCCGTGAATCTGGTGATCCTGCCGACCGGATATTTACAACCCGCACACCATATACGCCCAACTCTGAGGCCAGGTTTCTGGAAAAACTTTCTATAGCGCAGCATGCCGGTGCAAAACCGCCCGTAAAAGGATAGCCTATTCCACCGGGTGTTGCTGTAAGAGATAAAATAACTCCTGATCCTTGCTTCATCATAATCTTCGCAGCCGCGGTTGCTGTTAAGAATTGGGTTTGCATGGCAATAGTTACCGGGCGCACAAAATCAGCTGCCTTAATATCCACCAAAGGGATATGTTGCACAACCTGAAGATCAATAGCATTATACGATATATCTACTGTGCCCGCTGTATGCACTACCTCATTGATATGATTGTTGATAGCCTCTTCATCCAATGCATCCACCTGGCTTACTTCTGCACTGCCACCAAAAGCGAGAATCTCGTCAGCTACCTTTTGGACAGAGTTGAGATTGTGGCCGGTTAAAAACACCCTAGCACCGGCTTTAGCAAGTGCTTTGGCAATTGCGCCACCCAATGATCCCCCGGCGCCATATATAATGGCATTTTTGTTTTGAAGTACCATAATTGCTTAATTTTATTTATTGAAGATATGCAAACAGGAAACAAAAAACCAACGGTAAATCTTAGAGCGGAGCGGTTGATAGATATTCTGTTAGCTGATCCCATTGTTTATTTAATGGGTTAGGAACAATTCCTGATTTATCATTATATTTTTATAGTAAGCTGTTCCTGATTTTGGGGATATAAGACCTGCCTATCGGAATTTTTCTGTTTCCAATCATTACCAGGCTGCCGGTATGGCTTTCCACCTTATTTAAAGCCACAACGAATGAGCGGTGAATCCTGGTAAACATTGCTGCCGGTAATTTATCCTCCAGATCAGAAATAGACAGATATGTTTTAAAAGTTCCGGTTACGGTAAAGGCTGTTAAATAATTACCCTGTGCCTCGAAATAGTAGATATCGTCAAAAGATAACCTGATCATCCGGCGTTCACATTTGATGTACAGGAATTCTTTTTCCCCCGCCGTTGCAGCAACTTGCTGCGCCGCATTGCTACTTATTGCTAAGTGACGGTATAGCTTCACGCAAAAGGGAATAGTAAGCAAAAATTGGAGCTTGATGACATTATACAGAAACGGCGCGATGCTCCATAGCGGTTCCCTGGTCCAGTGCGTCAAAAAGTATCTTAAAATAATATAGTTATCGATCAGGCGTAACCAAAAGGCAAATGCCAGCATCAATGAAATATAGATCGCGATAAACCGGGCAAGTTTTTTATTGAAAAGCAAACCTGTCATTAACTTTTCTACAATGATCCACACGAAAATCATTTTCGGTGCCAGGCTAAAAAGCTCATTGCGGAAAACTGTAAAAAAGTCCCGGTCAGTAAGGCCTTGTACCATTGTAAAAATTAACAGGTAACAAGCCCAATAAAAAAAATACAGTTCAACCTTCTTTCTATTTATCATCTGGTATAACAAACACTAAAATTAGTAAAAATTTATACGGCTGCTTTAAGCTATATAAACTTTCGGCTCTTGAACTGGGCGGCGGCTACGGTAATTCACCACCCTTTATTTGCTGTCTGCATCAATTTTTCCTTTTACCATCAGCCGCGCTTTATTTAGCAGCTCCAATTACAAAACAAATTGTCGTATTCATGAAAAAGACACTCTTAACCTCATTTCTTCTTTTAACACTCGGTTGCTTAAAGCTGTATGCACAGCAGACTGATATTTATCCCGCAAACTGGTGGACAGGTATGAAAATGAATCATGTCCAGCTGTTAATCAGGAGCGAAAATAAAACTTTATCCCGTCAAAAGATCGGGATCAATTATCCGGGTGTTAAGCTGCTAAAGGTTCACCATTTTGACAATCCAAAATACACCGCGATCGATATCCTGATTAGCTCTGCTGCAAAACCGGGATACGTAAATATCACTTTCAAAGGAGAACTTAAAACTTCTGCGATAAAATGGCCTTTATTAGCCAAGCCCCAGGGAAATGGTACCCGCTATGCGCAAGGTGTAACATCCAGCGATTTTATAGACTTATTATTAACCGACCGATTTAGCAATGGTGATACTACTAATGACAGGATACCTGGAATGAGAGACCAGTCATTGAACCGCGACTCTATGTACTTAAGGCACGGGGGTGATTTTCAGGGTATACTAAATCATATCGATTATTTTAAAAGTTTGGGCGTTACTACATTGTGGCTCACCCCTGTGATGGAAAATGATATGCCCAACCGTACCGAACATGGTTATGCAATTACTGATCATTATAAGATCGATCCACGATATGGAAGTACGGCACTTTACACAGCATTAGGCAACACGCTTCACAAAAACAACATGAAGCTCATTATGGATGTGGTATATAATCATACTGGATTGTATCATTTTTTAGAGCAGGATCCACCTGCACCTGATTGGATGCATCGGTGGCCAAAATTCATTCAAACTAATTACAGGGAGCAAACCCAGTTTGATCCGTACGCCGCACCATCTGATAAGAAACGAATGGTGGATGGCTGGTTTACATCCCAGATGCCAGACATTAATCAATCCAATCCGTTTATGGCCAATTATATCATACAAAACATCGTTTGGTATATCCAAAAATTCGGTATAGATGGCATCAGGATTGATACGTACACCTACAACGATATGAACTTTGCTAATCGTTGCAACCAGGCTATTATGAACGAGTTCCCAAAGATTACCTTATTTGGTGAAACAAGAGTGTTTGGCGTTGCAAATCAGGCTTATTTTAACCAGAATAATTTCAATTTACCTTTTAAGAGCAACCTACAGGGATCTGTTGATTTTCAATGCCTGTATTTTGGTATTATTCCCGCACTCATGCAGCCGTTTGACTGGACAGAGGGTGTCAATAAACTATACTACACCTTAAGCAGCGACTTCTTGAATAGAGATGCTACCCGTAATGTTCTTTTGCTGGATAATCACGATGAACCCAGGTTTTTTTCGGTTGTTGGCGAAGATGTAGAAAAGCAGAAAATTGGTTATGAATGGTTGTTAACCTGCCGTGGAATACCGCAATTATATTACGGATCAGAAGTGCTGTTAAAAGGATTTACTAATCCGGATGGATTAGTAAGAGCTGATTTCCCCGGAGGATGGCCGGGCGATAAAAAAAATGCGTTTACCGGAAAAGGGCTAACAGAAAACGAGCTTGCTGTTCAGTCGCTGGTTAAAAGGCTGGGCAATTTTAGAAAAAGCTCTTCAGCCTTGAAAACCGGAAAAATGATGCATTATATACCTGTAGGCGGCCTGTACGTTTATTTCAGATATGATAAACATCAAACCATTATGTGCATTATGCATACGGACAAGAAGGAACGTCAGATCGATTTTAAAGAATATGTGGAAAGGACAACCAGCTTTACAAAAGCCAGCAATGTAATCAGCGGCGAAGTACTCAACACGTCCCTTAAAGCAACCATACCGGCTATGCGGATGTGGGTTTTAGAATTGAAAAATTAGCTTACAAATGCACCGCAAGGGCCTACCGGTAAACCGCAGCAAAACGCTACCATTAATTTTTTAGGAGAACTATTGTCGTAAAAGCTTTGCACTGCCGGCGTCAGGCTGCATGTTTATCCACAATATACGTTCTGAAAAAATACCTCCAGGGCATGGCCAGATAGATAATATAACCAGCATAAAATTGTTGCCCATGCCCTCAGCCGGCGATCCGGTCAATTCGTTTCGCTGATACAGCGGATAGGCAACAACGATCAGCCAGGCGGTTTTATAGACGATCTCAAACAGCACTATTGGCAGCATTTTGAGGGGGGCGTAGTATTCCTATAAAGGATATGACGGCGCACGAGCCCCACATAAACCAAGCTGCAGAATTGGCAGGATCCCAGGGGCCGGTGTGATGGAGAATATGTGTTCACGAATCATAGGTAAGGAAAAGGAACATCTTGTTAATGATGACTTTCTACTGTTCGGAAATCTCATCGACTTAGCGGCGCTGTCTGATACCAATT
>JAQBOK010000326.1 GCA_028288085.1 Mucilaginibacter sp. | reverse complement strand
GGCGATATTATTCGACAGGCTGAGCGGGCTTTGGGCCATTGGGTTAATTACAGTTGCGCTCATATTTATGATCCCGCAAATTGATATCCATATTGGCATACCGTTAGGGATTTTCGTGGCGGCATCGGCCGTATACTATTTTGTGGCTTACAAGTTTTTTAGAGAATATACCCACTATTTTTTTGCGGGCCATGCCAAGGCCGTTGTGGTGCAGGGTTTCCAGGTACTTGCGATGGTGTTTCTACTTTGCGGGCAGGATTTTACAGGGAAATATTCACCCTATCTATTATCATTTTTGATATCTGCCTTAGCTACTATTATACCGATAAGTGTAGGCGGAGCAGGTATCCGCGAAACTGTTTTTACCTACTTAACCAAATTCTTCCCAATGGATAAAAGCCTGGCTGTTTTCCTGCCTGGATCTTTTTATATCATATCACTGTTGGTGGCTTTATTAGGTGTATATTACGTAATAAGGCCAAGCCGTTTACAAGAAGGTTTACCTAAAGGCGAGATTGCCGAAGACGATGGCAACGAAAAAGAATAGATAAGATGAATATTGTTATAACAGGTGCAAGCAGCGGGGTAGGATTTGAGGCGGTAATTGAGCTGATGCTATCAGGCAAACATAAAGTAATAGCTCTGGCACGCTCGCAGTATAAACTTACGCGATTGGCTGAGATCTGCGTGGGTTTAAATCCTGATGCTACCTTGTACCCGATAGCATTTGATATTGTACATGATGATTATGATGGCTTACAGCAATTTATCACCACAAATTTTGACAGTACTGTTGATGTCCTGATAAACAACGCCGGTGTCCTCATTAACAAACCCTTTACCCAGTTAGAAGAAACCGACTTTGTAGAAATGCTGCAAAGCAATTTTATTGGGCATATTCGCATTATCCAAAGTTTGATACCATTAATGCCGGCAGGTTCGCATATTTTAAATATTGGCAGCATGGGTGGTTTCCAGGGAAGCGCAAAGTTTCCGGGGTTATCGGCTTATTCGGCAAGTAAAGCAGCCTTGCATACACTCACCGAATGTTTGGCCCAAGAATTAACCGAACAGCAGATTAAGGTCAACTGCCTGGCATTGGGCTCCGCGCAAACAGAAATGCTCGAAAAGGCTTTCCCTGGCTATGAGTCGCCGGTGCTTGCTTTTGAGATGGGTAAATACATAGCTGATTTTGCCCTCACCGGACACAAATTTTATAATGGGAAAATTCTGCCGGTTGCGATTAGCACCCCTTAGGACCATGTGATTTTTATTGTCATAATAAGCCCAATTTATATTGTAGATTTATACCATATAAAATTGGCCTAACTATGGATACAAGGCTGTCATTTTTATTAGAACATTCAAACGATATTTTTTGCGTGTTTGATATAAATGGGAAGATTGACTCATCAAATTCCGCTTTCAGACATTTCACCGGCTATTCTGAACAGGAGATAGCAGGTAAAAACATTATTGATCTGTCTCACCCGGATGATAGTGATAAAAGTATTGAATTGTTTAAAACCATCGTCTTACTAAAAAATATTGAAGGGTTTAAAACAAGAATAAGGGGACGGGACGGCAATTTCTTAAACCTTACATGGTCACTATGTTTTAGTGATGATGACCAACTTGTTTACGCCACAGGTATTTACGCGGATGAAAATTTAAACGTTCAGAATTCACTTAACATTTCGGATAAAATTCAGCATGTTTTGGCACATCTTTCCGAAGGATTTTTCATGCTCGATAAAAATTGGCGTATCAATGCCTTTAACCCAGCTTTTCAACAGATCATAAACGTGCCCAGGGACGAGTTGCACGGAGCGGATTTCAGACTCTTAAATAACCTGATCATAGCAGACGAAGTTATCCCGAAGTTTGAAAATGCTTTTAAAAACAACAAACCAAGCCAGGTGCAATATTACGACCAGCATTACAAAGGCTGGCTACGGTTAAATATTTATCCTTACAAAGGGGAAGTAGTTGCATTTATACGCGACACTACTAACATCAGGATACAACAACTGATATTAGCCCTTGAAAAAAAAGTTTTAGAATTGAATTTGTTGTCCGCTTATTCCCTTGCACAGATAGCTCATGAATTATTATCAGGGATAGAGGCCATATTTCCAGAAATGTATTGTTCTGTATTGGAGGTTGATGCGGCGCAGGAAAAGGTTTATCACCTGGCGGCACCCCGCCTGCCTGTGGAATATTGCAACGCAATCAATGGTTCGAAAATAGGGCCGAAAGCAGGCTCATGCGGTACCGCCGCCTATCATCGCGAGCAAGTTATTGTAAAGGATATCGAACATGATCCTTTATGGGGGGATTATAAGCAATATATTCTTCCTTATGGGTTTAAAGCCTGTTGGTCAACCCCGGTTATTGGTTCACAAAGCACCAAAGTTTTAGCCACTTTCGCCATATATTACAATACCATTCGCGAACCAATGGAAGATGAATTGGAGATAATGGAACGTACTATTAATATTCTGCGTGTAATAATTGAAAGTAAAAGAAACGAAGCATATTTAGCTGATCAGAACAAGCGTTTACAAGATATTGCATCCATAAGTTCACATAATATCCGCCGGCCGGTAGCTACCATAATGGGGCTGGTTAACTTATTTGACAGACATAGATTAGATAACCCTTTAAACAAAGAGATCATCGGCCACCTTGAAACCAGTGCTTTAGAACTGGATGATGTAATACATATTATTGTAGAGAAAACCTTCAATATATAGTACATGAAGTGGCACTTAAATAGCTAATACAGGAATCAGCATTTTAATAATCTCAATAGTACTTCCCTTTTTTAGCCCCAGCTAAGGGTTAATAGCAGGCACAAATATCTAATCCGCACTCAACCCCCTTATCAACCATTAACCAAAACAGCTAATTTTTATTGCCAAGTTTCAAGAACTCATTAACCACAACTTCGGTCGAATAGCGTTTATTACCATCTTTGTCGACATAGCTTCTGCTGGCCAGTTTACCTTCAATAGCCACCTCATCTCCCTTTTTTAAGAAGTCTTCGGCCAGTTTTGCCTGTATGCCCCATAATACAAGGTTGTGCCATTGGGTATCGGTTACTTTTTCGCCCTTATCATTCTTATAAGTTTCATTAGTGGCAATGGATATTTTTGCCAGTTTGCGGTTATTTTCAAAACTCTTTACTTCGGGATCCATACCTAGATTGCCTACAAGGCGTACACTGTTTCTTAATGTGGTCATACTTTTTTAAATTTTAAGTTCATTTATATATCAATAGTACAAAGGTGCAGAGTACTGGAGGGCTTACTCGGTTAATAATCATTTATAGTCGACAAGTTCCATTTGTAAACGTTTGCAAACGAATAGAATATTATTTATCTTTAGGGATATGACCAAGACAGATTTTGCCTTGATTGCGGTGAAGTTTTACACGGCCGTGCAGATAAAAAATTTTGCAACGACCAATGCCGCAACAATTACAATAACCAATTAAA
This sequence comes from Mucilaginibacter sp., assembly GCA_028288085.1. Taxonomy (GTDB): domain Bacteria; phylum Bacteroidota; class Bacteroidia; order Sphingobacteriales; family Sphingobacteriaceae; genus Mucilaginibacter. The sequence goes on along the minus strand of JAQBOK010000326.1, from coordinate 3,136 downwards.
CAGCAGCAGTTATAACATGGTGCGCAATATTAATAATGTATTGCGCCGTAACCGGCGAATATTGGAAGAGCTAAACCCGTCGGGTAAAACAAAAACCACCCGAAAAAAATTAGCGGCAAAGGGTTTTGATTTCGATTACCTCACCAGTATATATCAAACCCAAAGCGGTAAAACCTATCATTTTTGTTATGAATATGGCTACCTGCCGTTAGACGGAGACGAAGTATTATTGGTGAAAAGAGAAGAGAAGGGCGAATAGCATATTATTTGAACCACGATCTGCATGATGAAAGAATTCCCCTGGTTACATTTCATCAGTATCTAAAACCGATAAGATTTAATCTTTTAAAAAGGCCAATGTGAGCGCCCATGCTTCTTTTGAAGCAGCCTCATTATAGCTTGACCGCGCATCACAATTAAAGCCATGGTCGGCATAGGATATTTTTACATTGATAAAATCTTTACCGGCCGCTTCTACCGCTCTTATCACCGTGTGAATATTTTCTGATTTGATATGCTTATCCAATCCTCCCCAAAAGAACAGGTGTTTGCCGTGCAGTTGAGGCGCACTATCGGCGACGGTATCTAAAGCGCCACCATAATAAGACACAGCGGCTTTTAATGGCAACAGCGCATTAGCTAAAAAAGAAACCCGGCCGCCCATGCAATAGCCCACACTGTATATTCTGTTTTGATCTACGTTTCCCTGTTCTATAAGCCATTTGTACGTAGCTTTCAGATCGGCCCCAAATCCTTCTATGGTAAGTGCTTTAGTATGGGGCGTTACTGTGCTGAAATCATTATAATCACCTTCAAATCCTTTTGACGCTGTGCGATGAAAAAGCTCTGGCGATATGGCAATATATCCTTCCTTTGCAAACCGTTCAGTAACACTGCGTATGTGATGATTAACTCCGTAAGCTTCCTGCAGTACCATAATAGCAGGCAATTTACCCAATGTATTTTCGGGCAATGCGGTATAAGCCGCCATCTCTGATCCGTCGGCCACCGGCAATGCCACGTAGTTTTGTTCGTTTTCCATATCAGGTATTTAAACACATAAAATTAAAAAAATGTTCAGGCATTTATCATTTAAACATGATTGAATGGTATTTTACAAAACTGTGAGACTGACTTAAATGTTACTTGTCATATTTGCATAAAAACTAAGTATGACCCACCTGTTCTCACCTCTAAAAATAAAAAGTATAGAATTTAAAAACCGCATAGTGGTTTCGCCCATGTGCGAATATTCCAGCGAAGATGGTTTTGCCAATGATTGGCACCTTGTGCACTTGGGCAGCAGGGCTGTTGGTGGCGCTGCTTTAATTATTACAGAAGCTACGGCAGTATCAGCAGAAGGCCGGATAAGCCCCGGCGATTTGGGTATATGGAAGGATGAACATATTGATAAGTTAAAGCAGATCACTGATTTTATTCACTCACATGGGAGTATTGCCGGCATTCAGTTGGCACATGCCGGCCGCAAGGCTAGTCACCAGGTGCCGTGGAAAGGCGGCGCGCAGATACCATCAGATAATGAAAATGGATGGAAGTCACTGGCGCAGGGCGCTATACCTTTTACTGAAAGTGAAGAGGCGCCTGTTGAAATGGATAAACAGGGTATTGAAAAGGTTAAAGCTGATTTCAAAGCAGCAGCATCCAGAGCACTAAAGGCCGGTTTTAAAGTGATTGAATTACACGCTGCACATGGTTATTTACTGCACGAATTTTATTCGCCTTTGAGTAACCGCAGGACTGATGAATACGGTGGCTCATTTGAAAACCGGATACAATTATTACTGGAGGTAACCGCTTCAGTAAAAGAGGTGTGGCCTGATGAATATCCTTTATTTGTACGCATATCGTCTAGCGACTGGACAGAAGGCGGATGGACAGCTGATGATTCGGTAGCATTGTCAAAAATATTAAAAGAAAAAGGCGTTGATTTGGTAGACTGCTCTTCTGGCGGAAATGTGGCCAATGCAAAAATACCTTTAAAACCCGGGTACCAGGTTGAATTTGCCGAACTGATACGTAAAGAAACCGGCATATTAACCGGCGCCGTCGGCTTAATAACAACGCCTTCACAAGCTGATCAGATCATTCAGAGCGGGCAAGCAGATGTGGTATTGTTGGCCCGTGAAATGTTACGCGACCCGCATTTTCCATTGCGTGCAGCTCATGAACTGGGACATGAAGTTAAATGGCCTTCACAATATGAACGCGCCAAATGGTAAGCCTTATCCCCTTCTTCGGCAGAGGGGCTTTAAACAAGCATTATGGAAATTTAATGCAGACTTTTTAATAAATTAACTACTTTCGAATACATTCACTTAAAAAAATAAAACCATGAAACGTACAGCAAAAGCCCATTGGAACGGCACATTAACTGAAGGCAAAGGTGAAATAAGCACCCAAAGCGCAACTCTTAATAATACACAATATTCATTTAAAACCCGTTTTGCTGATGGAATTGGCACCAATCCTGAAGAATTGATAGCCGCTGCACATGCTGGCTGCTTTACTATGGCTGTTGGCGCTGCTTTATCACAGGCAGGTTTTACTCCCGGTGATCTAAATACTGAAGCAATTTTAGACCTTGATATGGTTGCTTTGAGCATTACAGGCATCCATCTTGAACTAAAAGGTTCGCCTATTGATGGCGTGTCCGAAGAAAAATTTAAAGAAATAGCCGAAGGTGCCAAAGCCAACTGCATTATTTCGAAAGCATTAAGTGTGCCTATTACCTTAAATGTACAGTACAGTTAAACAAGCATAATAATTTTCTTAAAAGGAGCTCCATTAAATATGAGCTCCTTTTTTGTTAAGAGAACTTTTTAGTTATTGCAACAGCGTTAAAAATGTGATCAGGGCAAACGCAATAAAATACAGCGCTATTTGACAGCCCCCTGAATTGTAATTTTCTAAGTCCCCGTGGGGGCTTTTTGGGGGTAGAAACGGCCAAAAGAAGCACGAGGCGTTCTTATAGGAACGCTTGGTGAATTTTAAACAAACCTTCTACCAACCAAATGTGCCTGACGGCACATTAGAAAAAGAAAAATCAGCTTGAAAAAATTTTATTGCGTTTGCTCTGAAAATGTGATAGCAGCTCATTAAACTTCAGGAATATACC
>JAQBOK010000319.1 GCA_028288085.1 Mucilaginibacter sp. | reverse complement strand
ACAGGACGGATCTTTAACTACGCCTGTAGAATAATGGGACTATTCTTAGTTATATTATTTCTTTCTATGCCAGATGCCTATAGTCAGGCAACAGTGGATAGCATCCGCCTAAACCAGTATCCCCCAAGGTGCCGCAAGGAATTTTCATCAGCGCAAGGCTCCTGCCTTGTGGTACGTAAGCTTGGCAGTCGGTTTGCAAAATAACCAAGCGGATCGTTTTCCCTCATCGCCATCGCTGCCGCAAGCGTCCCCGGCTTGTGACCCGCATGCTTGGTAGCCAATTTTAGGGTAAACAACTTGCCCATTAAGTTAGCAACTGTTTTAAGTACAAGCCAGTTGCTCAAAGAAAGGTAAAAACTGTTTTAATCAATAATAACTATAACCAATCCCTTTATGCTGCAATAATCCCTTGCACTGCTATATAAATATTCATGATCGTTTTCAACAAAACCTGCTTCACTGGATTATTGTGTGTATAATTAATTTTTTGCTGTATCACATTTGGGCTCCTTAGTTCAATCGGATTATTGTGCTGTTGCCAAAATTGGTTCTTTGTATTATTTGAATTAATTGCAGTAGCTTTTTAAAAGAATTCAACAACAAGGCACAAAAAATATTTTCCAGATCGATCGGCAAGGTGTTTTGGCGATGCGCGATTACCTGGATAATTTCCGGCGAGATAAATTTAGCGTGCGCATAATCCTCAATAAATTGCAGCTACTATATCATAAACGTAAAGCTATTTGTTCCACTTGTACGTGAAAGACGCCAATAATTGGTGTTATGTTTAACAATCCGGTTAGTTACATCCTCACCAGAACCATCATAATATTTATCTCTTGTGGCCGAATAAAATATATAAACAAAATACTCTATTAAATTTAACAAAAAAAGCCTCACAGAAATGTGAGGCTTTGTGGGAGTTACTGGGTTCGAACCAGTGACCCTCTGCTTGTAAGGCAGATGCTCTGAACCAGCTGAGCTAAACTCCCTATTTTCTTTGACTCTGCGGCCAGTGACACTCCCGATTATAAATCGGGATGCTCTGAACCAGCTGAGCTAAACTCCCTCGTTTTGGGATTGCAAATATAGGATGTCTGAGTGATTACTCAAAAAATAATTTACTTTTTTTAATTATAGTGCCAACTTCCTTATATTATCCTGTTTTAATAGGCCAAATGATAGCTTATAAGCAGTTTTAACCAGCCAGAGTTGCCGATATGGTAGATTTAAAAAATTCAAATAGCGGCGGGTGCTTCTTCGTTAATAAGCTTTTCAAGAACCTCTTTCGTTATTGGCTTAAATATAAACGATTTTACAAAGTAATATTGCCTGGCTTGTGCAATGTCCTTTGGATTGATAGAGGAAGATAGAATGTAAATATTAGGAGGTTTAGCGAGCAATGGATATAAACTCTGAATTTTTTCCAGGAAAGCCCAGCCATTAAAATGTGGCATATAAATATCCAATAAAATAATATCAGGCAAGCTATCGGCGTCCTGTTTGTTTTTTTCTAAAAACTCAGTTACCTCTTCGCCGCAAGCAGTACAATTAACCTCATACAACAATTGGTATTTCTTTAATATTCTTTTCAGAATAAAATGATCCAGGGGACTATCATCTACAAATATCAATTTTTTCATATATAATGACCTTAAATTCAAAGATAAGAACATTGGCTTACTCAAATCCCAGTGCTTCTACGGTTTTTACTACGTAGTATTACGGGTTTCTGATACACCTATATATTGTAAATTAATCGATACAAAGCCCTTTTCTACCTATTCATGCATAATATTTGCAAACCTATACGTTTTACAACTGTTTTAGTTTACACTTTTAAACCCCGAAAGTAGTATAACCAAGTTATGAAAAATATTTAAAACTAAACTATGATATTACTTTTTTGTGGATTGTCGGGTTCAGGCAAATCAACCTTAGCACAAAGTGTTAAAAATAAATTGGCCCGGGCTGACATTTTTATTGAAATAATTGATGCTGACCAATACCGTCAAAAATTATTTTCAGATCTTGGATATTCAAAAGAAGACCGCTTTGAAAATATTAGGCGCTTAGGATTTATAGCCAATAAATTTTCGTCTCACAATATTATAACTATCATCAGTGCTATAAACCCTTACGAAGAGATACGTAAGGAACTTGTTACTAATTATAAAAATGTAAAAATTGTACATATTGATTGTGAAATTAATGTTCTTATAAAAAGAGATACAAAAGGTTTGTATAAAAAGGCATTGTTGCCTGATGGCCATCCTGACAAGATTTCGAATTTAACGGGAATTAATGATCCATTTGAAACTCCTGTTGCTCCTGATCTTTATATCAACACCAGGGAATTAGATGTAGAGGAAAGTTCAAACGAAATTTATTCGTTTATCATGCGGAATATTATGAGAGAAAAATATGTATACAATGACTATGCCCATATTGGTAATGGTTAATAAAGGCCAATACTTAAAGGCTTCGATAGTTTTCAATATCTCCCGGTCATTTATATCTAATTATTTATATGCAAGCTAAGACGTTAATAGTGGTGGGGATGCACCGGTCTGGAACCTCTTTAATCACAAACTGGCTAAATCATTGCGGGTTACAGGTGGGCGAATGTTTATTAGGGGATAATCATGGTAATATAGAAGGGCATTTTGAAGATCTTGAATTTTTAAGAATGCATGAAGAAATTTTAGTTAGCAATAATCTACCATCATCCGGCTTAATTGAAGATAAAGAAATAAATATATCTATCTATCAACAGGAGAAAATAAAGACCATTATCAGGATAAAAAATAAACTTTATAAGCAATGGGGCTGGAAAGAACCGCGAACTTGCTTATTCTTAAATACCTATCGGGAATTACTCCCAAACTCAAAGTATCTAATAATTGTAAGAGATTATCAATCAGTTATCAACTCTTTATTAAAAAGAGATTTTTTTGAGGTCGAGAAAAAATATATGTCACGGGTTTTTTTTCAAAGGTTAATGTGGAGTTCTTTCAAAAGGAACTGGAAAAAGGGGAAATTTTATCGTAACAATGCAGAACATTATCTGAAAGTATGGATAGCGTACAATGAAAACATTTTGGATATGTTAAAAGAACTGCCGGATGAAGATTATATAGTTATTAATTACTCTTTGTTAGAAAAAAGCGACGAGCAAATTTTCTCTTTTTTAACAAAAGCCTGGGGATTTGCGCTACGGTATTTTTCTTTTAATGAAGTTTATAAAGAAAATTTAATGAGTGCTCCGATTGATTTAAACCCTTTTATAAAAGATCAGGATCTGCTATCCAAAGCAAAAAGTGTAGAAACTGATTTCAAGAAATATATAGTGGCATTTTAACAAACACTTTAACCAGTTAAAATTTCTAAATCACTTCTTCTATCCGGTAAGATTTATCATTCAGCTTAAATTCAGCTCCATTTTTCTGCCCCTTTAGTTTTACCCCGATAGGTGAAGCAGGAGAAACAGCAAAAAATGACTGGCCGTTAACGGTCAGCGTTCCGGCGCTTATAGCTATATAGAAATTTCCATTATTAGTAATCACCAAACTGCCTGCCTCTGCGGTTTTAGACTTGGTATTACTGCTTATGCGATTTAGGGTAACCATTAATTTATTGGCCTCATTTAGCTGTACACGGTTACGATCTGTTTCCTGCTGCATCATAGCCCTTCCTGTTTCGTATTTATCGCCTGCACTGCTTTTAGTATCTTCATTTGCAGCTTGTTGGGCAGCATTAATGGCATGTGTTATACTATCTAATCGTTTTTGCACATAATTAATGCACTGCCGATATAATTCCTTTTTTATCTCATTCATTGGGTATTGTAAAAATCAATAAAATTAAGGAGAAAAGACGGGCACACTCAAGGCATAGCAGAATAATATTAACAAAGCGTAGTAAATGTAAAAATTACATAGCTATATTTTTACCCAGACGCGGATCCTCAGGTACTATCTCCATTTCCGGACATTCAATATAGTTGGCGTACCATTGTATGGCTTCCACAATATCCAATGCATCGTCTGATTCGATGCCTAAGGTTTCAAATGCAAATAGCTGATCATTACTATGCCCGAATAACTGTATTTCATTCGAGTCAGGATGAAACGTTTCCTTATTCAGGCAAAATACCCTCACCCTGAGATCAGTATCTCTTGAATGGATCACATCCCTGCAAGGATTATTGGGATCGGTGGCCAATAAATAAACATTGTGGCTCATAGTAGAAGTAACAACTAGTAGTGTTTTTGGTTTTGTATAAGTGAATTTTGTAATAAAAATAATACCTATACTATAAACAAAAATAATTATTATAAATATCAAAAGCTATAAATAATTAAAAATAAATAGCAAGGATAGGTAATTAACAAAAAGCAAAATGGCTTTTTTTATTGTGCTAGTGACAGTTTTGGCATTGCCCGGAGGAAATGGTTGTTATAATTAATAAAATAATTTATAAGATTATTATTTATAATATTAATATAGATTAAAAAAATAAACTATTCAAAATTATATGAATAGTTTATTCCGCCTCATTGTAACCTGCGGCTTTAAAAAGATTCGTCTCTGTAGCTATGCACAGGTTCTACCCTTTTTAAAACAACATTAGTTACCGGTTTTACAATTAAAGGTATTTTTTCCACCCTGGTTTCGCTGGTGTCTAAACCGAACGCTTTGGCTTCGCTTTGCGCCAGTCTTTTTATGGCGAAATAACTGTTCAGTATAAACCCTTCTCTGAAATTAAATTCATTATTATAAGAAAGAAACTTTTCTATGATCACAAACTGGAAATCTGCTGCCAGGTGGAATTTATTTAATGATTCATAGCGGCTTAATATATCCAACTCATTACGGCTAACCATATCTTCAACCACCTTTCTGAACAATACATTCACACGCGGTTGTATCCTGAACCCTAACCTAAATTCTACCCTTATTACCTTATCAGCTTCAATTTCCTCCACACTGTATTCCATTGTATAGGGGTCATCAGTGCGTTCTATATGTAAAAACCAATAAACATCGGCGCGTTTAGGCTTCCGGCTTAAAATGGAGTACATTACCTTTTGTTCAATTTGCTTGCTGTTATTGGCCTTAGTCAAATAAATAAGGTGTGTGGCGTATTTGGATACCCCCTCGTCAGCGCTTAATGCATTCAGCAGGGGTATTTGATCTTTCAGGTCTATAAAATGGAGGAAACGGTTATTGATCTTGCGGGCTTTAAACCAAACATACATCGTAAATATCAATCCAAATTCAAAGACAAGGAAGAATAACCGTTTCAATATTTTAACAGAGTTTGCCAGGAAGAAGGAGAATTCCACGGTTAAGAATATGCATAGTATGATGGTAACTACCCATATTGGCCAATGCCTTTTATAGCGCATGTAATAATACATCAGAATAGTGGTCATCAGCATGGCTATGGTGATCGAAAAACCATAGGCAGCCGTCATTGCGCTCGATGTTTGAAAATATAAAACTACCGCTATACACCCAAAACATAATATCCAGTTAATAGTGGGAATATAGATCTGCCCGCGTATGTTAGATGGGTATTTTACAGCAATCCGGGGCCAAAAATTCATACTTATGGCCTCATTTATCAGTGTAAAGGAGCCGCTTATTAATGCCTGGCTCGCAATTATTGTAGCGAAAGTAGCTATGATAACACTTGGTATCAAAAAGCCATGGGGCACAATAGCATAGAAAGGGTTCACAGCGGTAAAATCAGTTTTGGTAGTTTGAGTTAATACCCACGCGCCCTGGCCAAGATAATTTAACAATAAGGTTGTTTTAACAAATATCCAGGTCATCTGGATGTTTTTTCGCCCGCAATGGCCTAGATCGGAATATAAGGCTTCGGCTCCTGTTGTACATAAAAATACCGCACCTAAAAGCCAGAATCCATGCGGATGGCTGATCAGCATGTGGATACCATAATATGGATTTAATGCTTTAAATACCGACGGATAATGCGCTACCTGCATGGCTCCCATTATACCTATCATAAAAAACCATACCAGCATTACCGGGCCAAAAGCGGCTCCTACTACCTTGGTTCCAAATTGTTGAAAAATGAACAACAATAAAATGATGCTTATAACAATACCGATGATAAGCCAACTGCCTGGTATCATCACATGCGCCAGCCTTGGCACCTGGTTTAACCCCTCTATAGCAGCCGCAACCGAAATAGGCGGGGTGATAATACCATCGGCAAGCAAAGTACCGGCGCCAATAATTGCCGGTATAGCCAGCCATTTACCATAACGTCTTACCAGGGCAAATAAAGAGAATATACCGCCTTCACCATGATTATCGGCCCGCAGGGTAATGAAAATATATTTAAAAGTGGTTTGCAGGGTCAATGTCCAGAAAACGCATGAAATTGCCCCGAAGACAAAATCCTGGTTGGCCGATCCTCCCTCTTGTAATAAAGTTTGAAAAGTATATAATGGAGATGTACCGATGTCTCCGAAAATAATGCCGAGTGTGATTAACATTCCGGCAGCGGAAACTTTTTTAAGATGAGGATTCATGTCAATGGTGCCCTAAAAAGCGCGCAAATGTATTTAATATACTTATTACAAGCAATTTAATTCTTTATCATTATGAGAAATTCTGAGTGGAATACTTGATCTTTAGTTAATAAAATAGGCAATAAATTATCAATCAAATAATTACAATAAGATGATAATAGGCAAAAATACCATTTGTGAAAAACTAATGCCTTAATATTTCATTTTTTACAAAACTTGCTATCTCGTCTGAATATTAAAAAATGATTTATTTTTTCAGTGCTTCTTGTCCAAACCTGATCAGGTCATCAGCTTTTATATAGCCTACAGTACCTGACACGGGTTTACCTGAAGAGTCAAATACGATCAAAGTTGGATAGGCTTGCAGCCCCCATTGAGCGGCCAACTGCGGGCCTTCCCCCTTTTCCATATCTATGGCAACATTTATAAAATTCTGGTTGTAAAATATGGCAGCCTTACTATTTTTGAACGTAGTAAATTTAAGCATTTTGCACGGGCTGCACCAACTTGCGTAAGCATCAACAAATATGTATTTGTTTTGGGCTGATGCCTGTTTTAATGCCTCGTGCCATGAATTTTCGATAAAAATAATGTGCTTGCTTTCATCTGTCGATTGCTTTTGGGCATTAACCGTCAACGGCAAAATAATAGCTAACAATAAACCTGTAAAATAGCCAAAAAGTAATCGCTTAAACATGATGAAAATCTATTAGAATATAAAAATAGCACATATAAGTTGTTATATGTGCTATTTAAATTGTTTTAAATATTACCGCTGATCAGGACGCTTTTCCGGTGGCGGCACAGGTTTTGGCTTTGGTTGCGGCTGGCGTTGTTGCTGTTGACGCTGTGCCTGCTGACGTTGTTGCTGTTGAGCCTGTTGTTGACGTTGTTGCTGCTGAGCCTGTTGCGCCTGCTGCTGTCTTTGTTGGTTAGCTTGCTGCTGAGCTTGAGCCTGCTGCTGTTTTTGCTGATTGGCCTGCTGCTGGCGTTGTTGCTGCTGGGCTTGCTGTGCCTGCTGTTGTTTTTGCTGGTTAGCTTGCTGCTGAGCTTGTTGAGCTTGTTGCTGTTTCTGTTGATTGGCCTGCTGCTGGCGTTGCTGCTGTTGGGCTTGCTGTTGATTGGCCTGCTGCTGGCGCTGCTGCTGTTGGGCTTGCTGTGCCTGCTGCTGTTTTTGCTGGTTAGCTTGCTGTTGAACCTGTTGCGCCTGCTGTTGTTTCTGTTGATTGGCCTGCTGCTGACGTTGCTGCTGTTGGGCTTGTTGCGCCTGTTGTTGTTTTTGCTGATTAGCTTGTTGTTGAACTTGTTGCGCCTGCTGCTGTTTCTGTTGATTAGCCTGCTGCTGGTGTTGTTGGGCTTGTTGTACCTGCTGTTTTTGCTGATTGACCCGCTGCTGAACTTGTTGCGTCTGCTGCTGTTTCTGTTGATTGGCCTGCTGCTGGTTTTGTTGTTGGGCTTGTTGTACCTGCTGTCTTTGCTGATTGGCCCGCTGCTGAACTTGTTGCGTTTGCTGCTGTTTCTGTTGATTAGCTTGTTGCTGACGTTGCTGTTGCGCCTGAGGCGGATTATTTGGTTGATTTGGTTTTGCTGCCCCGGCATGGTTATTTGGCTGAGCGTTGTTAGGCCTGTTATTATTGGGCTGGTTCACATGCACTACTTTATTATCGGGCGTGTTACTACGGGCTACAGTAGCCAGTTTTACAGCGTTCGCATGGTTAAAACCTGCTCCTGTCCCTTTATTAGCAATACGCTCATTAGGATGCTGATTTTTGTAGGCTGTAGCATCAATCACCCTTGTAGGGCGGGCGTTTGCTGATTTTTGCACCGCCGGTCGGTATATATTTACCGTATTATTAGTAATGTTTACAGCTCCCGGCCTGCCCGAATTATTGATATTGTATACCCTCACATTATTATTACGGGTTACCTGTCTAATCTCCTGTACCCGGGGCCCACTTACATAAGTTATGTTATTTTTAACATAAGTATTATTAATTATTGTTGTATTATGTATAATGGTCACCGAGCGGTTACGCGGAACGTAATAATTGTTTATGTTAGGACTGGCTATATAAGCCTCGGGTGCGCAAACCCAGTAATTATCAGGAACCCTGTGACCACCACCAATTGATATACTGATACTTATTCCAGGTTGCATAGGCGCCCATCCGTAATAACCGCCACCATGGCGCCAGTTTACCCATGCGGGTGCCCATTGATGGCCGGGTATCCATTCCCATCCATAATAATCGTCATAGCGCCAGCGGCCATAATGGAAAGGTGCCCATCCCCAATCATAATCTGATACCCATGTATTTCCATAATCGGTTACAACCCAGTGGCCGCGTGTAGCATACGGCCTAAAATCTTCATCTGCATCGGGTACCCAAACATTGCCATAATCAGGGTCACTAACCCATGTGCCATAAGGCTGCAGTTGATCATAAAACTCCTGGTCAGAGATATAGCCACCCTGCGCCATGCTTTTGTTGGGGGCGGCAAACGATAATATTATGGCCAGTAAGCCAATGCCCCATATCTTATTTAAGTTTTTCATCACAGTTAGTTTGTTTTTAATGGTATTGAACCTATCATGAGCAAATATTTAATTTGTTTTAAGAGTTGCTCATAATGGTTTCATAGTTTAAGCATATTTAAAAAAATACATCATATACTTTGACATAATAGACTATAAAACGTTTAACCTGTTAATTGTTTTAATAAAATATGTTAACCACACTGGTTCATTGTATTCGCATAATATTTTTTAACAAAGGATTTATAATTTATTTTATTACTTCTTAAATGTGTTTAATTTAAAAGTATGCCACGCATTATAACACCTGGCATAAGCTAAAATAGTTTTAAGATAAAGCAAACTCTAATGCAGCATCCGAATGCAAAATAGCAGTGTCAAACAAAGGAACGCCGCAATCAGATTGATGGATAAGTAAAGGAATTTCGGTGCAGCCAAGTATGATCCCCTCCGCCCCATTTTTTACCATGTCATTTATTATCGCTAAATACCTCTTCTTTGAATCAGCGCTCAATATACCACGTATTAATTCCTGTTCAATAATCTGGTGAACTACTTCCTGCTGGTCGGGTTCAGGGACCACGCAAACCAGGTTTTTTGAAATTAACCCTTCTTTATAAAACTGCTCCGACATGGTGAATTTTGTCCCCAATAAGCCAACCCCTTTTATTCCTGACTTTAAGATCGCATTGATTGTTGGTTCGAGAATATGGATAAAAGGCAAGGCTGTTTTGGATTGCATCCCAACAAATACTTTGTGCATGGTATTAGTAGCAATTACACCGAAGTCTGCCCCTGATGCTTTCAATTGATTAGCAACCCGCACCAGGTCGTCCTCAATTTTATCCCACCTGTTTTCGTTTCGCCAAATGTGATAATTTTCAAGATTAACGCTGTAAACAATTATTTCGGGATAAGAATGATCACCAAATTGTTCAACATATTTCCTCGTTATATTTAAATAATATGATACAGTTGATTCAGGGCTTAAACCACCTATTATTCCTATTTTTTTATACATATTAACATTACCTTGTTTGATTTAATCATCACTAAGATTATTCTATTTATATGTTAATGTCAATTAGTAAATAATTACAACTCCTGCACAAACTCCCTCATCGCCAACCCGGGGTCTGCCTGTTTCATAAAATTCTCACCAATCAGGAAGCCGTTGAAGCCTGCCCTTTTTAATTGTTTGATCGTTTCCGGGTTGCTGATGGCGCTTTCAGATATCTTTAAAAATTCAGCCGGGATATGCTCCGCTAATTGAAAAGAAGTTTCAACCGAAACGGTAAAATCGGCCAGGTTGCGGTTGTTTACACCAATGGCATCCAAATTGGGGTTGAGGCTGCGCTGCAATTCTTCTAAATTATGCACCTCAAGCAATACATTCAGGCCAAGGCTTTTTGCAAGGGAAGCCAGTTGCTGTATTTGCACCGGACTCAATATAGCTGCTATCAGTAAAATAATATCAGCGCCCAAAGCCTTTGCCTCTATTACCTGGTATTCATCAATCATGAAATCCTTACGCAAAATAGGGATCGAATTTGCGCGCCGTGCCCTGGCAAGATCTGTTTTCCTTCCCATAAAAAACTGGCGGTCGGTTAATACAGAAAGTGCCGAAGCCCCCGCAGAAGCATAGGCGGTAGTTACCTCTTTTACAGATACCTGGTCGTTAATAATCCCCTTTGACGGCGATTTCCGCTTAAACTCGGCTATTATACCCGTACGGCTACTGTCAAGCAAAAAATCTTTAAAAGACAGTACACCCCTATGAAAGAATTCTGATTCTTCGAGGCTGGTATAGGATACATGTTTTTTAGCCGATTGTATTTCTGTTTTTTTATGCGCGACAATTTTATCAAGTATATTCATAAACCCTTTCGGCTCAAACATGTAGCCTTAATATATTATAAGTATAAACTAAATTTTCCATTAATCCTGCCTCTTCACTTACACTTCAGCAAATTAAGAGCTTAACCAGTTTTGCATTATTGCCCTGCCATGCTCGGTCAATATCGATTCGGGATGGAATTGTACACCCCGAACATCGTATTTTTTGTGCCGCAATGCCATAATGCTGTTATCCTTTTCATCAATAGCGGTTATTAGCAAATCGTCCGGAAAGCCCTTCTCATCCACCACCCAAGAGTGATATCTGCCTACATTAAAGCTTTCTGGTAATCCTGCAAATAGTTTTTCCTGGCGGTCGGTCACTTTTATTGGTGTCGCAATGCCATGCATGGGCCTGCTTAAATTATATAGTTGTCCTCCAAAAACTTCGGCTATGGCCTGCTGGCCCAAACATACTCCAAATATGCTTTTAGTTGGTGCATACTTTTCTATCACTTCCAAAAGCAAACCTGCTTCTGAAGGGATACCCGGTCCCGGCGACAGGATAATATGATCGAACGCGTCCACGTGGTCAATATTGAATTTATTATTCCTCCATACCTCGCATTGCATCCCTATCTCATTAACCAAATGCACCAGGTTATAGGTAAAAGAATCGTAGTTGTCTATTATTAATATCTTGCTCATTTTACAAACCCTCCATCCCTCTCAAAACGGGGGAACTTATTTATTTAAAATCCTATTTTACAACTCCTCAGCCAATTCAATAGCTTTTCTTAAAGCAGCTATCTTATTGTCAACTTCTTTTAATTCGCTTTCAGGGTCAGAGTCTGCTACGATACCTGCACCGGCCTGGTAATGCAGCGTATTGTTTTTACTTAAAAACGACCGTATCATAATAGCATGATTAAAATCGCCATTAAAGCCAAAAAAGCCTATTGCCCCACTGTAAAAACCACGCTTGCTTTTTTCGTTCTCGTCAATGATCTCCATCGCCCTGTATTTAGGCGCGCCGCTTAGCGTACCGGCAGGGAAAGTATCTGCAACAATTTTGAAAGAAGAAACATCCGGAAGAAGCTTACCGCTTACATGCGAAACCAAATGGATAAGATGTGAGTAATATTGCACTTCTTTAAAAGCCTTGACTTCAACCTGCTCACAGTGGCGGCTCAGATCGTTCCGCGCCAGGTCAACCAGCATCACATGCTCGGCCGATTCCTTAGGGTCATTTTCCAGTCTGCGTGCAATCTCTGCATCTTTTATATCATCACCGCTGCGCTTAAAGGTACCGGCTATAGGAAATATGCTGGCCACTTTATTTTTTATGGTGATTTGCGCCTCTGGCGATGAACCGAATATCCTGAAATCGCCATAATCGAAATAAAACAAATAAGGCGATGGATTGATAGAACGCAATGCACGGTAAACATTAAACTCATCCCCTAAAAACTTCCTTGAAAATGGCCTCGACGGTACGATCTGAAAAACATCGCCCCGGAAAATATGCTGCTTCATTTTCTCAACCACAGCCATAAATTCTTCACCTGTCAAGCTTGATTGCTCTTCGCCATTACTCTGAAAATGGTATTCAGGGAAGTTTTTGTTTTTAATCAGGTATTCTATTTTTTCAATACCCCCGCTTCCGGGTTGGCCTTCAGCCTGATTATGAAAAATATGCAGCTCATTTTTAAAATGATCTATAGCAATAATATAGCGGTAAATGTGATACTGCATTACCGGTATCTTCCTGGTATCATCACTGCTTTCTTTTAAACGGATCGTTTCAAAATATTCAACCGCTTCGTGCGTAAAGTAGCCGAATAATCCATTTGATATAATTTTTACCGGGTTGGCCGTTGCCTCAAATTTGGCTAAAAATGCGCTTATCTGTTCAACCAGATCAAACTGCCCCGGTTCTTCAATTACGGTGCTGCCATCAGGATAAGTTTTTTTTAGTTGCCCATTGTTGAGCACCAGGCCACCTATCGGTTCGCAGCAAACATAGCTCATACTGTTTTCCCGGCTATGATAGTCGGAACTTTCCAGTAAAAGCGAATTTGGGTAAACATCACGCAAGCGCAAATAAATACTTACGGGGGTAGTTGTATCGGCAAGTAGCTTTTTAGAAGTAGTTGTTATCTTATATGGTTTCATGTGTTCTTTCAAAAATTATCATAAATAAAAAACCCGGCGTTGGTTGTCGCCGGGTTCATATTAGGTTTACGATTGATTAGTAATCTCAGATCAAAAACATATCCGGCTGCCAAATTTTATTTGGTGCCACCAGCTATTCTTGTTGTTGTTTTCGATCATCGCGGTCACAAATTTATAAAGAAAATTGAATTAGCAAATTTTTCATCGAAATATTTTGCTTTTTTATTTAAATGAAGCCATTATGAGCGATTTTATTATTCCTTTTTTGAGCTCAGAATGGTTTTGTAAAAAATTATTAAGAAGTCATTCCCAACAAGCTCCTGTGACTTACCACAATAGCTACCACTATGATCAATAAGGCCGCTGTGTAGTACAGGGCTATAGTTTTGTGCTTTCCTTCCGGCAGTACGATCTTTTTTGACCGGCTATGCCCTACAGTGATCAAAGCAATAGCTATAATCATCATGGTTAAATGCTCAACTGTCCAATAACGGCTATCAAAATTCTTCATGGTGCCACTATTAAACTGTACAAAGGGGCTCAAAAAATACAACACAATTCCAAACAATAATTGGGTATGCACAGATATTAGGGCAAAAAGGTTAAGCTTGCGGTTACCTTCGCTATAAGCCTTTCTGCCAAACCAATCGGCCCACGCCCTGATAATAGCCAACAGAACCAATAAAAGCACCACATACCTTAAGCCGGAATGGATGTGAAGGAAAACGCTATATGCATTCATGTTTTGAAAAATTGATGGTGAATTAAGCCGTAAACTTATAGTTTTTAGTGGATACCCATGTAACAAATATATGATGATTACGGCTAAATTTACTTAGTGTATTAAATGTTTAAATATATTAGTGCAAAACTCCAGTAGTATGAAGAAACTATTACTTTTTTGCTTTACCCTTCTTACATTTCATTTAAGCCAGGCCCAGGAGACGTTCCCGGTTAACGGTTCATGGGATGTTAGGCCGGGCCTATATGCCTTCACCAATGCAACCATTGTTGTAAGTGCAGAGCAAACCATCACAAATGGCACCCTGCTTGTTAAAGACAGGCAGATAGAAGCTGTTGGACAGGATGTTAAGATCCCTAAAGGCTATATCAATGTTGACCTGAAAGGAAAATACATTTATCCCGGACTAATTGATGCTTACACCACTTACGGAATACCTGAAACACCGCGCCAGGCATTTGGAGCAGGTGGCGGCGGTCGTGCAGCGCAGGTTTACACTTCTACAAAACCCGGAGCTTACGGATGGAACGAATCCATTAAACCCGAAATGAATGTAAAAGCCATATTCCATGCAGATGCCACAAAGGCCGAAGAATATAAAAAGAATGGTTTCGGGGCAGTGCAATCGTTAATACACGATGGTATCGCCCGCGGCACCTCGGTAGTAGTTTCATTGGGCGATGAGCGCGATAATGAATTGATGCTAAATGACCAGGCCGCGGCTCATTATTCTTTTAGCAAGGGTACCGCTGCAACCAATTACCCTTCATCACTAATGGGAAGTATCGCCTTGATCCGTCAAACCTATTATGATGGTCAATGGTACAGCAAATCGCAAAAGGAAGAATATAATATATCTCTGGCCGAATTTAACCGGGAGCAAAGTTTACCCCAGATATTTGAGGTTACCGATCCTTTGAGTGTTTTACGCGCCGATAAAATAGCCAAAGAGTTTGGCAAGCAATATATTTTTAAGACTGATGGTGAAGAGTATCGCCGCATAGATGCCATGAAAGGTACAGGTAGCAGTTTTATTATTCCCCTAACTTATCCTGAGGCTTATGATATTGAAGATCCGTTTGATGCCCGTAATATCAGCTATGAGCAACTGAAAGCCTGGGAACTGGCGCCCACCAACCCGGCAGTAATGGAAAAAGCGGGTATCCGGTTTGCCATAACCTCTTACGGTTTACAGAACGCGCGCGATTTTTGGACCAACCTGAGAACAGCGATGGAATATGGTTTAAGTGAAAAACAAGCCTTGTTATCGCTTACTACAATTCCGGCTGAAATGCTGGGCGTGTCAGACAAGGTAGGCACATTGACCAAAGGCAAATTGGCCAACTTTATTATCACATCAGACAACCTGTTCAAAAAAGAAAATATTATTTATGAAAACTGGGTTGAGGGCCGGCAATATGTAGTAAGCCGGATGGATGTAGCCGACCTGCGCGGCATTTACTCATTGGCAGGTGATGGCCTGGCCAATATCAAACTAAAGATAGGAGGAACTCCAGGTGCTTATGAAGTGAATATTGAACGTACCGGCGCTGATAGCGTTCGTGCTAAAGGAACATTTACCCGCAGTGGCGATCTGGTGACCATTTATTTCGACTTAAAGGCTAAGCCAGCAGGCAATATCCGTTTGAGTGGTTACATTTCGTCGGTTTCGCCGGTTGCATTGAGCGGCGATGGCATATTGCCCGATGGCACGGTTACCCGTTGGACTGCATCTTACACCGGCCCTGCACCTGCCACTAAGCCGAACCACGATCAGGCTAAACCATCAACAATGGTTGGCCCTATAGTTTATCCTTTTGCCCCTTATGGTAACACCGAACTGCCAAAGGTAGAAACGGTTCTGTTTAAAAATGCTACCGTTTGGACCAACGAAAAAGAGGGCATCCTTAAAAATGCCGATGTACTAATAGAAAACGGCAAAATTAAAGCTGTTGGCAAAGACCTTAAAGCACCTAATGCTAAAGTGATAGATGCCACAGGCAAGCATATTTCTGCAGGTATTGTGGATGAGCATTCGCATATAGCGGGTACCGGTGGCATAAACGAGGGCACCCAGGCCGTAACGGCCGAAGTTCGTATTGCTGATGTTTTAAATTCTGAAGATATCAACCTTTACCGCCAATTGGCTGGCGGGGTAACCACCTCGCACATACTGCATGGTTCGGCTAACCCTATTGGCGGCCAAACTCAATTGATAAAGCATCGCTGGGGTGTATTGCCCGACCAAATGAAATTTGAAAACAGCGACGGCTTTATCAAATTCGCTCTGGGCGAAAACGTGAAACAAAGCAACTGGGGCATACCACCAGGCAGCACCAATATGCGTTTCCCGCAAACACGTATGGGGGTTGAGCAAGTTTATGTCGACGCCTTTACCCGCGCAAAGGAATATAAAGCGGCACGCGCTGTAAAAGGCAATAATGTGCGCCGCGACCTTGAACTAGACGCATTGGTGGAGATCCTGGATAACAAACGTTTTATCACCTGTCACTCCTATGTGCAATCAGAGATCAATATGCTAATGCACGTAGCCGATTCAATGGGTTTCCACATCAATACTTTTACACATATACTGGAAGGCTACAAAGTGGCCGATAAAATGAAGGCGCGTAATATTAATGGCTCCACATTCTCAGACTGGTGGGCTTATAAAATGGAAGTGTCTGAAGCTATTCCATACAATGCCAAGTTGATGCACGAAGTGGGTGTTGTTACCGGTTTTAACTCTGATGATGAAGAAATGGCACGCCGCCTAAACCAGGAAGCCGGAAAAGCGGTAACCTATGGGCACATGAGCGAAGAAGATGCTTTAAAGCTGGTAACACTTAATCCGGCCAAAATGATGCACGTGGAAAACCGCGTGGGCAGTATCAAGGTTGGCAAGGATGCCGATTTGGTAGTATGGTCTGCCGACCCGCTATCAATTTATGCCGTAGCCGAAAAGACCTATGTTGATGGCATACCTTACTGGGATATTGAAAAAGATGCCGAAAAGCAAAAGGTCCTCAAAGCTGATGAAGCCCGCATCATCCAAAAAATGATAGAGGCCAAAAACAAAGGGGCTGTTACGCAACGACCAACTGGCTTGCGGCCACGTACCTATCAATGCGAAACCGTTGAAGATGACGCTTATGTAGTGGCTGATGGCTATAATGGCATGCAGACCAAAAACACGGATGAACAAAGCAGGAACAAAAAATAACCCTCAATAAAAAAGATCATGAAGAAAATAATATTAAGCATTGGGGGATTATTGCTTGGCACCATCCTCGCTTACGGACAGGCTAACATTTCGCCCGCACCTGTACAATCGAGACCTGTTATTATTAGTGGTGCCACCATTCACGTGGGTAACGGACAGGTGATTAATAGTGGTTACATTGCATTTGACAAAGGAAAAATTACCGCCATTGGCGAAGGCGCGGCACCAAATACTGTTGGCGCCGAAATAATAGATGCAACAGGCAAACAGGTATATCCGGGTTTTATTTGCCCTATTACCACACTTGGTTTGGTTGAGGTAGAAGAGGGCGCGAAAGGCACCGTAGATGACGATGAAACAGGCGACCTTAATCCTAATGTGCGGGCTATAGTGGCCTATAATACCGATTCGAAAGTTATCCCTACAGTTCGTTCAAACGGCATTTTACTGGCGCAGCCAACCCCTTCCGGAGGATTAATTTCCGGGCAATCATCGGTGGTACAACTGGATGCCTGGAACTGGGAAGATGCGGCTTATAAAACCGATATCGGTATACACATGACATGGCCGGTAATAAGGCCCAATAACCGCAGAAGGGCTATCCCGACACCTGGCGTTCCGCAGGAATCGCCCGAAGAGCGGATGCAAAAAGCATTGGATGCCATTTATAATTTATTTACACAGGCCAAAGCTTATGCCGAAATTAAACCTGCGGTAATTAACCTGCGCCTTGAAGCCATGAAAGGTTTATTCAATGGCAGCAAAAAACTATTTGTGAACGCAGATGGAGCAAAAGAGATCATACAAGCGGTAACATTTGCTAAAAAGATGGGAATAACTGAGGTGATAGTTGGCGGCAAGGAATCGTACCTTGTTACTACTATTTTGAAGGGCAATAATGTGCCGGTTATACTTAAGGAAACACAAACCGTGCCCGATAAGGACGATGATGATGTTTACCTGCCCTATAAGCTGCCTAAAATATTACGGGATGCCGGCGTAATGTATGGGTTAACAGGAATTGGTTTTTGGCGCCAGCGTAACCTGCCTTTCGAGGCCGGGCAAGCCTGCGGTTATGGATTGACCAAAGAGCAGGCACTATCTATGATAACACTGAACAACGCTAAAATTTTAGGTATCGATAAAACCACCGGGACACTGGAAACAGGCAAAGACGCCAACCTTTTCATTTCAAAAGGTGATGCGCTGGATATGATCACAATTGATGTGGAAACCGCTTTTATACAGGGCCGAAACATTAACCTGGATAATTTGCACAAGCAGCTTTACAAAAAGTTCGCAGCTAAATATGGCGTGAAAGCGGATTAAAAGGAGTTGAACTTGAAACTTGCGAAGTTTAACTCGGATGTATTTGTTTTCAATGGCCTCGTTGTGCCCTTCGCCGTTTGAAAACTTCGCAAGTTTTTGCTAATGTAGATAGCGATGGAGTTGAAACCCATCGCTATTATTATCCCGCAAAACTAAACTTCCCCATCAACACCGCAGGATTATTACCTATACTGATTGGCTCACCGGATAAAGCCTCGTTACCTAACATGGCAAACAAAATAGCCTCCTTGGCATCCGGATCAATACCCAGGCTGCCTGTATCCGTAATAGTGGCTTTTGGCAGAAGATGTTTTAAACAGTTAATCACAAACAGGTTTCTTGCTCCGCCGCCGCTTGCAAATATCTGGCTACTGGCAGGCAGGTTAGTTAAAATAAACTCAGCAATACTTTTTGCCGTAAAGGCGCTTAAAGTGCTGATGATGTCTTCGGGGCTGATATCTTTAGTACCTGATATTTGCTGTGCATCCTCTAAATAGCTCAGATTAAACAATTCAGGGCCTGTGGTTTTGGGAACTTTCTCATTGAAAAAAGGATGGTCGAACAGGGTCTTCAACAATTCATCATTTGCAAAACCAGATAATGCGATCCTGGAATCCTTATCATAAGGCTGATTAAAATATTCACGACAGGCGGCATCGATCAGCGTATTTCCGGGGCCAATGTCAGTACACATTACTTTGTTGTAGTCGCCATCCGCAGGTAGATAGGTCAGATTAGCAATACCACCAATATTCAGTAATATCCTGTCTTCGCCCGGTTTGCCTCCCAGCAATACATCGCCATATAAAGCCAGTGGGGCGCCTTCGCCACCGGCGGCGATATGCTTTTGCCGGAAATCGCTGATGGTGAGTATCCCGGTTTTAAAAGCCAGGTGGTCACCATCGCCTATCTGTAAAGTAGCGTTCGGATATTCAGCCAGTTGGTGCAAACTTTTGGGTGCATGGTAAATGGTTTGCCCATGACTGGCGATAAAATCCACCTCATTAGGTTTAATATTCCATTTGGCCAGCGCCTCTAAAACCAATTCGCCATGAAAAGTGCCGATATAGGCATTTAGCAAGGTGATCTTTTCGAGGTCGACAAGTCTGCGGGAAAATATCTCATGTACCTCATGCTTAAAATGATCCTTGTAAGGGATGGTTATAAATTGCAGCAACTCAAATTTGGTATTTAGTCCGTTGCCTGTAAACCTGCATAAAGCAATATCCAACCCGTCAAGCGAGGTGCCAGACATTAAGCCAATGCCTAATTTTTCAGGCTTTTGCGCTATCCTGAGCAGATTTTGCAGGTTTTGGTTCAGTGCTAACATGGCCATAATTTACGCTTCTGTTGTGCAAGGTAAAAGTTTAAGTAAATATCCTTTATAACTGTAAACATATCTAATATATTTGTTTTAAAACCTACCAGAAATCAATTATAAATCCCAACTATGGCGCGATTGAATTTATTAGAAGAAACCCGGTATGAGAAGCTGCCGGTAACCGTTTATCCCAACCAGCAGGTGGCATCACTGGCCGTTGCAAGGCGTATTGCCGACCTGATCCTCAGCAAACAGGCCGCAGGCGAAAAAGCTGTGCTCGGGCTTGCAACCGGTGTTACCCCTATCGGTGTTTATGCGGAGCTGGTGCGCTTACATAAAGAAGAAGGGTTAAGCTTTAGTAATGTGATCACTTTTAACCTGGATGAATACTACCCCATGAAAGCTAAAGCGGCCCAAAGCTATGTGACTTTTATGAACGAGAATTTGTTTAACCATGTAGACATTGACCCCGCTGCTGTACATATCCCCGATGGAACTTTAGCTAAAGAGGACGTAGCGGCCTTCTGTTTGGAATATGAGAAAAAGATCAGTTCTTTAGGCGGGTTAGACCTGCAGATATTAGGGATAGGCCGTACCGGTCACATCGGTTTTAACGAGCCGGGTTCTGCGCCAAATTCGGGTACAAGGCTGGTTACTTTGGATGATCTGACCCGTAATGATGCTTCCCGTGATTTTGGTGGTAAACAGAATGTGCCGACCAAAGCCATCACCATGGGAATCGGCACCATCTTTAAGGCCCGCGAGATCATCCTGATGGCCTGTAGTGGTAAAAAGGCACCCATCATCAAAAAAGCAGTTGAAGGCGAGATATCAGGCGATGTGCCCGCTACTTACCTGCAATTATCTGATCATGTTGAGTTTGTATTGGATGAAGCAGCCTCATCATCGCTTACCCGCTTTGATACGCCATGGTTGGTAAAAGATTGTGTTTGGGAAAACACTTTAAAGAAAAAAGCAGTGATATGGTTAGCTCATACAGTAAATAAACCTATCCTGAAGCTCACTGAAGAGGATTATAATAATCATGGCATGGCCCAGTTAGCGGTAGAACAAGGCCCTGTTTATAATATCAACATTGATATATTTAACCAGGTACAACATACCATTACCGGCTGGCCGGGCGGTAAGCCAAATGCGGATGACTCCCAGCGGCCAGAGCGTGCACTGCCTGCCCGCAAACGCTCTGTTATCTTCTCCCCTCACCCGGATGATGATGTAATTTCCATGGGCGGTACTTTTATCCGTTTGGTTGACCAGGGGCATGATGTGCATGTGGCCTATCAAACATCAGGAAATACCGCTGTTTGGGATGATGATGTATTGCGCTTTGTAGAATTTGCCATTGATTTTAATGAAAGCATTGGCGAGGACAACAACAAACTGAAGACTATTTATGAGGATATGCGCGACTTTTTCCCGCAAAAGCAACCTAACCAGATAGATACTAAGGAGATAAGGGATGTAAAGGGGTTTATTCGTAAAACGGAGGCTATTTCAGGTGCACGCTATGCGGGCTTAAAAGATGACCATATTCATTTTATGGCACTCCCATTTTATGAAACAGGTAAGATCAAAAAAAACTCAGTTGGAGAAGAGGATATACTGCTCACTATTGAGCTATTACAAAAGGTGAAACCACAACAGATATTTGCTGCCGGTGATTTTGCCGACCCGAACGGTACGCACCTGGTCTGTTTTAATATTATCCTGGCCGCTCTGAGAAGGTTAAGAGAAACTGAAGATTGGGTAAAAGATTGCTGGCTGTGGATGTACCGTGGCGCATGGCTTGAATTTGAGACTTACGAGATCGAGATGGCTGTTCCATTATCACCTGAAGAAGTGGTCAGAAAGCGCAACGCGATCTTTAAACACCAGTCGCAAAAGGACAGGCCTGTATTCCCAGGTGATGATGCACGCGAATTCTGGGTAAGAGCAGAAGACCGTACCCGTGACACAGCAAATAATTATGATAAGCTTGGTTTGGCAGAATACGAGGCGATGGAAGCGTTTGTGCGGTATAAATTTTAAATCCGTATAGTCGCAACATTTTGCGTCTAAAAGAATAAACATAAATCGTAGAGACGCAAAATATTGCGTTTCTACACAAGCAGGCTGAACACGCGCAATTTTACCTGTTACGTTAAACATAGGATATGTCCTGCATACTTAAAGAATAATAGGAGAAAACTTTGATAATCCTTAAATACACTAATGACTAACTCCCTCACAAATTCACCCCTCAAAAAGCGCCTCCTCTCTCTCGATGTCTTCCGCGGCATTACTATTGCAGCAATGATATTGGTTAATGACCCTGGCGATTGGGGGCATATTTACGCACCATTGGAACATTCCAAATGGAACGGCTGTACACCTACCGACCTAATATTTCCTTTCTTCCTGTTTATGGTGGGCGTATCCATTATCTATGCAATGGAGAGTAAAAAGGAAATTGGAACAGATCATACCAAATTGATTTTACGCGCATTGCGGCGAACGGTAATATTGCTGGTGATTAACTATGGCATTCAACTCCTTTTTCACCCCAGTTTATCGCACATACGCTTCCCCGGGGTATTGCCCCGTATAGCAGTTGTCTATTTTATCTGCACAGTTTTATACATAAAAACATCGCAAAAAACCCGCGACTGGCTATTTGTGATAGCCCTGGTTGGCTATTATATCATCATGAATTTTATTCCGGTACCGGGTGTGGGCTATGCCAACCTGGAGCCAACAACCAATATGGGAGCATGGTTAGACCGGTTAGTATTTACCTCAAATCACCTATGGGCCGAATCTCACACCTGGGACCCTGAG
>JAQBOK010000380.1 GCA_028288085.1 Mucilaginibacter sp. | reverse complement strand
TTTTTCGAAACTCTTACGGGGTAAAATTCGTTAAAAGAAGAAATTAAATAATGTTTATGAAATCTATAGAAAATTTATTTACTTATGTACTGAAGGCTGTGGGCGCGTTAGCCAACAATGAAAGTATTTTCAAAAAAAGAAAAAGAAGTCCTTTTAATCCCAAATTAACTTTAGGTTTTAACTTTATCCAGGGAAGGTAAGTCTGCCTTCTTATACCACAGATATTCCAACTACTTTATCATCACTTGTGCGTTCCCCTAATTAGCGTGCTTGTGATGATATTTTTATTATTAGCAGGTTGATTTGTAAATTTGCCTGATGAAACCCACCATTACTATTGAATATTGTCCCAAATGTCACTGGCTGTTGCGCGCGGCCTATATGGCACAGGAACTGCTCACTACATTTACAGATGATCTATATGCGGTGACCTTGCAGCCCAGCGAAACGGGTGGGCATTACAGTATCCGAATTGATAATAGCATTATTTTTGACCGTAAGGAACTGGGCCGTTTCCCCGAAATAAAAGAGTTAAAGCAATTGATACGTGATCGTATTTCTCCGGGTAAAGATCTGGGTCATTCGGATAAGAAATAAAATATTATATATATTTGGTTAAAATCCTTATAAACCTGTTACAAAATCAACATAAAATCTTTTACTTATCTTTGTAAGTTCTAATTTTAAAAATGTTATCCAAAAAAACCAAATACGCCATTAAAGCCCTGGTAGTCCTGGGGAAAAATGCCGATAAACCGCCGATGCAGATCTCAAGAATCGCTGAGGAAGAACGTATCCCGAAAAAATTTCTTGAACAGATATTGCTGGACCTAAGAAATGCCGGTTTCTTGTACAGTAAAAAAGGTGCAGGTGGCGGGTATAGTTTAAATAAAGACCCAAAAGACATTTACCTGGTAAGCATTATGCGCATTACCGATGGCCCTATAGCTATGGTTCCATGTGCAAGTTTGAATTTTTACCATAAATGTGACGAGTGCAGGCAGGAAACAACTTGCGGTATCCGCGATGTGTTTGTTGAGGTAAGAGATGCAACGCTAAAAATATTATCTGAAACTAGCATAGCCGATGTAATAGCCCGGGAAATTACATTGATCAATATTTAAATAAACCAAAAGTTTCTGTATAAATCCGGGTAATCAAAGGGTATATTTTCCCCCAATATACCAATAGTTAATCGCAATGCATTTTGAGTAACTGCCAGGCTTATTTTTCCCTGAAAAAAATCCAGAAAAAATTATTTCTTTCTTTTAAAATTTGCTTTCCTCGTAACTTGCGCCCAATAAATACCATTTATGATTGATTATCAATAATTTACATTGTTTTATTGATTGCATGTCAAATATTTATTCCTGATAATAAAACTTGTATTTAAGTATCTAAACATCTGCCTGCTACGTATAAAAAGCATACTTTAAAACTTCGGCTCATATTTGGCAATGTTTAAAATAGATTTTGATTTATGTAAATTTACTGTAAAAGAAAATTTTTCACTTAAAAAATTCTACCTTTTCCCTATACTATATATATATTTGGGGACGCAATGAAAAAAGAAGATATTACATATTACAAAATCTATATCTACGGCTTAATGCAAAGCGATAGATCATAGCTGTAAGCAGCGTGTAAATTAACAATATACGCCTCTTCAGCCATAGCCGAAGGGGCTTTTTTTAACAAAATCAGATAGAAGATATGCAAAGCTTCCGAACCGAACTGGAAAATCCGGTAGTTGAAAAAGACATTATCGATCTTGAACAAAAGATCAGGGCTTTCCGTGAAGGTAAGATCCATGATGAAAAGTTCAGGAGTTTGCGCCTGGCCCGTGGGGTTTATGGCCAGCGCCAGCCTGGTGTACAAATGGTACGCATTAAATTGCCTTTTGGTAAAGTAACTTTCAAACAATTGTTACGCATTGCTGATGTTTCGGATGAATATGCGAGTCACAACCTGCATTTAACCACCCGTCAGGATATACAGATACATTATGTAAGCCTTGACCGTACCCCACAATTATGGGCCGAGTTAGAACGTGATGATATCACCCTGCGCGAAGCTTGCGGCAATACGGTAAGAAATGTTACGGCCTCTCCTACTGCCGGTATTGATCCGAAAGAACCTTTTGATGTATCCCCTTACGCACAAGCTACGTTTGAATATTTTCTACGTAATCCTATTTGTCAGGAAATGGGCCGCAAATTCAAGATATCCTTTTCATCAGGTGATGATGACACTGCTTTCTCTTACGTACATGATATCGGTGTTATCCCTAAGCTAAAGGATAATGGCGAGCGTGGTTTTAAAGTAATGCTTGGCGGTGGATTAGGTGCGCAACCTTTATTAGCCAGCATTGTAGAGGAGTTTTTACCCGAAGATCAGTTGATCCCATATATCGAGTCTGTTATCAGGGTGTTCGACCGTTATGGCGAACGTAACAACCGAAACAAGGCCCGTATGAAATACCTTATACAAAAGATAGGCCTTGATGAAGTACTGCGCCTTACCCGCGAAGAAAGGATCGCAAATAAGGTAAAAACCTATCCCATCAATCGCGATTCAATAGGTCTTCCTGTTATTCCTAATGCAGCATCTTATCCCGAAGTTACCATCAGTAATCCTTTGCGTTATGAGCAATGGCTGATAACAAATGTATTTGAACAAAAGCAAAAAGATTTTTACGGTGTATATATCAAGGTACCAGTTGGTGATATCCCAACAGATACCGCCCGTAAGCTGGTTGATGCCATTAAGCCATACGTTGCTGATGAGATACGTATCACCCAAAACCAGGGACTGCTATTGAAGTTTGTTCGCAAGGAAGCTTTGCCCGCTTTATATAATGGGTTAACTGAAATAGATCTTTCAGCACCGGGATTTGACAGCCCGGCAGATGTTACCACATGCCCCGGCACTGATACTTGCAACCTGGGCATATCAAACAGTATGACTTTATCTAAAGTACTGGAGGATGTGATCTATAACGAATACGAAGAGTTTATATTTAACCGGGAAATAAAGATAAAGATTAGCGGCTGTATGAATTCCTGCGGTCAGCATGGCCTGGCACATATTGGTTTTCATGGCAGTTCGCTTAAAGCGGGGCTAAAAGTTTTACCTTCCGTACAGGTATTGCTTGGCGGTGGTACTGTAGGCAACGGTGTTGGCCGCGCTGCCGAAAAGGTAATCAAAGTTCCGGCAAAAAGGGCAACTCATGTACTAAGAGCTGTTCTTGATAATTATAAACAAAACTCAATAGCCAACGAAACTTTTCATAATTATTACGACAGGCTTGGCAAAGATTATTTCTACCAACTGTTAAAGCCGTTGGCCGATTTAACCACCCTGAAGGAGGATGAATTTGTAGATTGGGGGCACGAAGAGACTTTTGTTACCGCTATTGGTGTTGGTGAGTGTGCTGGTGTGATGATAGACCTTGTGGCAACCCTGCTTTACGAATCTGATGAAAAGCTGGGCTGGGCTAATGAATCATTTAAAAATGGGGCATGGTCTGATGCCATCTATCATTCTTATAATACAATGATCAGTTCAGCAAAAGCATTGTTGCTGGATAAAAATGTTAACAGCAGCACACAAACTGGAATTATCCGCGAATTTGATACACAATATGTAGATAATGGCGAATTCAGCCTTGATGGTAGTTTCAGCGACCTTGTATTGCAGATAAACAAAAACGAACCTTCTGAAGAATTTGCAACAACCTACCTGCAAGCCGCAACCGGCTTTTTAAACAATGTTAAAGCAAAAAGAGAGGCCTTGGTACAATCATGATAGACACTCAAAATAAAAAAGCAGTTAAGGAACCACGTATTACTTTGGTTGGTGCAGGTCCTGGCGATGCGGATCTGATCACAATTAAAGGTATAAAAGCGCTTAAAACTGCCGATGTGGTTCTTTATGATGCGCTGGTGAATGAAGAACTGCTGGAATTTGCCCCCGAACATGCCACTAAGGTATACGTTGGCAAACGGTCTGGCGATCATTCTTTTTCACAGGATGCTATTAACAGGCTGATGATAGATTATGCGCTTAATTATGGCCATGTAGTACGCCTGAAAGGTGGCGACCCATTTGTTTTTGGCCGTGGTTATGAAGAGTTGGATTACGCTGCTTCCTATAGCATTCCAGCAGAGGTCATTCCTGGTATTTCAAGTTCCATAGGTGTTCCAGGAATGCAAAATATACCTGTAACACACAGGGGACTGAGCGAAAGTTTTTGGGTGATAACAGGTACCACTGCCGATGGGAAAGTATCCGATGATCTTTATGAGGCAGCCCGCACTAAAGCCACTATTGTGGTTTTAATGGGTATTCACAAACTGGCTGAAATTACGGAGATATTTAAAAAAGAAGGTAAACACAGGCTGCCGGTAGCGGTAATTCAAAGCGGTACAACCGCAAATGAAAAGATAGCTGTTGGTATCATTGATACGATAGTTGAAATTGTGGAAGAGAAAAAAATATCATCACCTGCGCTGATCGTTATTGGCGAAGTGGTTTCCTTACACCCTACATTTCAGCCTATAAGGGAATTTTATGACATTATTGCCCAGGAATAACGGTTTAAGTACAATTCAGTACGAAAAAACGGAAGGCAATCAGCTTTTCCCGGTTTTTTTGAAGCTGAACAACTTGCATACGGTACTGATCGGTGCGGGTAATGTTGGTTTGGAAAAACTTACAGCTATCCTCAACAACAGTCCTTTTGCAAAGGTTACTGTTATTGCCAAAATATTCTTGCCTGCGATACACACTTTGGCGGCAGAATTTGAACGTGTAACTGTGGTACAAAAGGCCTTTGTTGATACGGACCTTGATACCGCTGATATTGTTATAGCTGCTACAAATGACACCGAACTGAATGCCTATATCAGGAACTCAGCGCATGAGCGTAAGATTTTAGTGAATGTAGCAGATAAACCTGATCTATGCGATTTTTACCTCGGCTCAATTGTACAAAAGGGTGATCTGAAAGTAGCCATATCTACCAACGGTAAATCACCAACCGTTGCAAAACGTCTGAAAGAAGTTTTAAAAGAAAGCCTGCCGGATGAATTGGATATCACCTTGCAGCAAATGAATGAGCTAAGGAATTCGCTTACAGGTGATTTTGCCTATAAGGTTAAGAAACTAAACGAAGTAACTTCGGTACTGGTTGATAAAAAAGCAGACAGCAACAAAAGCCTGATATGGCTGATATGGGGCGCTATTGTACTAGCTATTGCTAGCACAGTTTATGCACTATGGAACAAAGATCCTGATTTCAGGATTTATGTGCAGGGCATTAACCCAAAGTTTTACTATTTCCTGGGTGCAGGTTTTGTTTTTGCACTTATCGATGGCGCTATCGGTATGTCGTATGGGGTTACCTCAACATCGTTCTCTTTGTCAATGGGAATTACCCCTGCTGTAGCCAGTATGGGCGTGCACCTTTCGGAAGTATTAAGCAATGGTATTGCCGGCTGGATGCATTATCGCATGGGCAATATCAACTGGAAACTGTTCAAAATGCTGGTTGTTACCGGTATTGTTGGTGCTTTTTTGGGAGCGTACATATTATCCTCGCTTGAGGAGTATAGTAAATATACCAAGCCCGTTATATCGGTTTACACACTGATACTGGGTATTGTAATCTTAAGAAAAGCTTTCCACGTTGGTCAAAAACGTTCAAGCGGAAAAATAAAAAAAATCGGTTTGCTGGGTTTTGGCGGCGGTTTCATAGATGCCGTTGGCGGCGGCGGATGGGGCTCAATCGTGCTATCTACATTGATCGCTGGTGGTCGCCACCCATTGTTTTCATTGGGCACGGTAAAACTCTCAAGGTTTTTTGTAGCTATTGTTAGCTCAACCACTTTCGTTATTATGCTGATGCGGTATGGAACGCACTGGGAGCCTGTAGCAGGATTAGTAATAGGCAGTGCGCTTGCCTCTCCTATCGCTGCAAAAATTTCAAATAAGATATCGGCTAAGGCGATTATGATGTCCGTAGCCATTATCGTAATACTAATAAGTATAAGAGCTATTTTAAAGTTCTTACATGTGCCTGTCATATAATGAGTGCGATAGAAAATATAAAACAACTAACCAAAGGACTTGATCCTGTAGAGGCATTAAGGGTATTAGCCGAGCAATTTCCCGGTGAAATCGTATTTTCAACCAGTTTTGGCTGGGAAGACCAGGTGATCACCCATATGATCTTCGCCAATAAGCTTCCTATCAAAATATTCACACTCGAAACCGGGCGCCTTTTTCCTGAAACATATTATGTATGGAACCGTACTATGGAAATGTATGGTCAACCCATACACGCCTATTATCCAAATAATGAATTATTGGAGCAAATGGTAAATGCCAAAGGGCCGAGCAGTTTTTATGAATCTGTAGAGAACAGAAAAGAATGTTGCGGTATCCGTAAGATAGAGCCGTTAAAACGTGCACTTGCAGGTAATAAATGCTGGATAACCGGCATACGTGCCGAACAATCAGTCAATCGCCAGGATATGGAGAACTTGGAATGGGACGAACAAAATAATTTGATTAAATTTCACCCGATTTATAGCTGGACACTTAATGAGGTGAAGGACTATATCAGGATAAACAATATACCCTATAATACATTGCATGACAGGGGTTTCCCAAGCATTGGCTGCGCACCTTGTACAAGGGCCGTGCAACCCGGTGAAGATTTCAGGGCAGGTCGCTGGTGGTGGGAAGATCAGTCGAAAAAGGAATGTGGCTTGCATGCAGTAAATAATTAATAACGAATGAGTAATAAGCAGCAGTTGGATTATTTAGATGAGTTGGAGGCGGAAGCCATTTATATTTTACGCGAAGTAGCCGGGCAGTTTGAGAAACCCGCCTTGCTATTTTCCGGAGGTAAAGACTCTATAACTTTGGTTCGTTTAGCCGAAAAGGCTTTTCGTCCTGGGAAGTTCCCTTTCCCTTTGGTACATATTGATACCGGTCATAATTTTGTTGAGACAATAGAATATCGTGATGCGATGATCAACCGTATTGGCGAAAAGCTAATAGTTGGTTATGTACAGGATGATATTGACCAGGGTAAAGTGGTAGAACAAAAAGGAAAAAACGCAAGTCGCAATGCGCTGCAAACCGTTACTCTTTTAAATACAATAGCTAAACACCAGTTTGACGCCTGCATAGGTGGTGCCCGTCGTGATGAAGAAAAAGCCAGGGCCAAAGAACGTATATTTTCTGTACGCGATGAGTTTGGCCAGTGGGACCCTAAACGTCAGCGTCCAGAACTATGGAATATTTACAATGGTAAGATACATAAAGGCGAAAATGTCAGGGTATTTCCTATCAGTAATTGGACCGAACTGGATGTATGGAACTATATCCGCCGGGAAAAGATCGAATTACCATCAATTTATTTCGCGCATGAGCGCGATGTGATAACCCGCAATGGCCAATTAATGGCAGCCTCTCCATTTTTAAATATGGATGACGAGGATGTGATTGAACGCCGGAATGTGCGTTTCCGTACTGTTGGCGATATGACCTGCACCGCAGCTGTGGAATCATATGCCTTCGAGATTGATAATATTATTGATGAAATAAGTGCCTCCAAAATAAGTGAACGCGGTGCGCGCATGGATGATAAAGTAAGTGAAGCTGCAATGGAAGACCGTAAGAAAGGGGGATATTTCTAAATTTCTGGTATTCAGTATTTGGGTTTAAATAAAGATCCGAAATCGAACATCCGAAATCCGAAATTAAACAACATGGATATATTAAAATTTTTGACAGCAGGCAGCGTTGATGATGGTAAAAGTACCCTCATAGGCCGCTTGCTATACGATAGTGAAGCCATTTTGGCTGATCAATTAGAAGCTTTACATGCATCGAACCGTAAAAATGATGACGGCAGTATCGACCTTGCTATTTTAACAGACGGATTAAAAGCCGAACGCGAACAAGGAATCACGATCGATGTAGCTTACAAATACTTCCAAACCGAAAAACGTAAATTCATTATAGCGGATACACCGGGCCATATACAATACACACGTAATATGGTTACTGGCGCCTCAAATGCAGGTTTGGCCATAATCCTGATTGATGCTCGTAAAGGTGTTATTGAACAAACTATACGCCATTCGTTCCTGGTATCCTTATTAGGCCTTCCACAAGTGGTTGTATGTGTCAACAAAATGGATATGGTTGATTTCAGCCAGGAAATATTTGATAAGATTGTAAAGGATTACAAGGTACTGGTTGATAAGGTTGGACTTAAGAATGTTACCTATATCCCGGTAAGTGCACTTAAAGGCGATAATATTGTTCATGAATCCGCTAATATGGGTTGGTATCGTGGCAGTAGCCTGTTACCTTACCTGGAAACGGTTGAAATACCTAAAGACAATAGCAGTGAACACGCACGTTTTCCGGTGCAGTGGATCATCCGCCCGCAAACAGAAGAATTGCATGATTACCGTGGCTACGCCGGCCGGGTATCAAGCGGCT
The DNA here is from genome assembly GCA_028288085.1 of Mucilaginibacter sp. Lineage (GTDB taxonomy): Bacteria > Bacteroidota > Bacteroidia > Sphingobacteriales > Sphingobacteriaceae > Mucilaginibacter. The sequence goes on along the minus strand of JAQBOK010000380.1, from coordinate 22,537 downwards.
CATTCAGGGTGAATGATAAAATAACGGTATTGCCATCTGGCTTTAACTCTACCATCAGCAAAATAGAGTTACTTGATATAGAACCCGAAGCGGCTATTGCCGGTATGTCGGTCACTGTACATTTAAAAGATGAGATAGATATCAGCCGGGGCGACATCCTGGTAAATGCCCACAATCAGCCCGAGGTTTCAAAACAAATTGAAGCTGACCTGTGCTGGATGGATACCCGTGCTTTAGATACTACACATACTTATTTCTTGCAGCACAACAGCAAAGTAACACGCTGCCGCATACAAGAAATACTATACAAGGTGAATATCAATACACTTGAAAAAGACTTTGATGAAGATTTCAGGCTAAATGATATTGGCCGTATTATCATCAAAACTGCCGATCCGCTAGCCTATGATCTTTATCAGAACAATAAAGCCAACGGCGGAGCTATATTAATTGATAGCCGAACTAACGTAACAGTTGGTGCCCTCATGTTCAGGGCAAACGTTGAATGAGCCAATTATCATCCTGAATCTTTATAAATCAATCAACCTGTAACAGGCCCCTATAAATAGGGGTCTGTTTTTATTTACTGCTTACGTAAGCCAGCGCAACATTTATGTTACAATAAATGTATTGCAACAATTTAGCCTCAACTTTGTAGTTGAATGAGTTACTCAATATAATAATGCAACGAATTACTGCATTCAAGTTACTTCTTACTTTAGCTGCAATGGTATTTGTTGCCAAACCTTTTTTTGGTTTTGGCGCTTTTAATCAACAATTGCGCCCTCGCCAAACACATTCTATTTTTGTTAAAAGTTTTACTAAACGCAAACCGGAAAGCCTGGAGGAGGCCGATGAGAAGATTGAAGCTGTACATCAACTACTTATTAATCCTTTTGTAACTATAATCTCTACAATTTCCTTTTTACTGTTGACTTTATTTCCTTTAGCATTTAAAAATAACATAACAGTAACCAGCGGATTTTTGTCTGCTATTCACTTCGCACTGCTACCGCCAGAACGTGCTTACCTGCTCACAGGTAAACTTCTTATTTGATATTTTCTTTACGTGCCGCAACCTGCGGTAATTGATGGATATACTGCAGCATATTGTAGGTATCTCTTTTCTATTCATTATATCAAATTAATCATTTAAAAATGTTAAGTTTTAATAAAAGCTTGTGCATCATCTTTTTACTGTTAACTACAGTATCGGTAAATGCACAGCAATCTGTTACTTTAAAACAACTGTTAAGCCAGGTAGATAAAAATGCACCTGCCTTAATAACTGATTCATCCGCCATCCAGATACGAAAAGCCCAAGCGATTGAGACACGAAATAATTGGCTTCCAAATTTAAAATTGAATTACCAGGCCGATATTGGAACAAGTAATAATGTGATTGGGCCGTACTTTGGTTTCGGTGTTATTCCTTCCAGCTCAGGCGGCGTCCGCGCTAATAATGTTACAACTGCGCTTTCAACAAATCTTGGTATTGCCGCATTTGACTGGGAACTTTACAATTTTGGCGCCTACGGTGCTCAAAATAAAGTGGCCCAATCAGATATCAAGGTAGAACAAAGCAATTTTGCCGAGTCAAAATATCAATTAGAGTCTTATGCTATTAATAATTATTTGCGCTTATTAACTTTACAGGATTACCTGGCAATCCAATACAGAAACATCCAGCGTAATCAGGAGATATTGCGCTCCATCAGTTCACTAACCAAAAGCGGCGTAAGGCCGGGAGTTGATACCAGTATTGCCAATGCCGAATTATCAAAATCCCGTTTAAACTACATCGAGCTGAATAATCAGTTAAAACAGCTACAATTACAACTTTCAGCCATCAGCGGAATTCCCTATCAAAACATTACAGCCGACACTGCACTTGAGGCGCAGTTGATCAGTTTGCCAATTCAGCAATTTGTGATAGATACAGCAAACCATCCCTTGATCAATTATTATCAATCCATTTATCAAAACAGCAAACAGCGCGAAGACATGGTAAAAAAGGAATATAATCCTAAAATATTATTAGAGGCTGCCGCGTGGGGACGCGGATCAAGTGTGGATGCTAACGACCATTTTAACAGCCTTTCTACCGGGTGGGGTTTCGACAGGAATAATTACCTGATTGGTTTGGGTATTTCCTACAATCTTTTCGACTTGCGCCGAAGGCAACTGAAACTGCGTACGCAAAGGACTGTTACTGATTATTCACTTAACAAGCTCGAAGAGCAGAAAACATTAGTCGCATCCAGTGCCAACCAGGCTAATGCCGAAATGGAAACAGCCAGGTTGCGATTGCTTGAAATACCCAACCAGTTAAAAGCGGCAAATGATGGATACAGGCAAAATTTATCACTTTATAAAAGCGGCCTTACAACTATCATTGATCTCAATGCCGCCCTTAATATTCTTTACCGTGCCGAAACCGATTATGCCCAGGCCAAATACGACTACAATAACGCTCTGTTTGGCCAGGCCGTAACCCAAAACCAGGTAAGCACAATTTTAAATCTCTTAAAATAATTTAACTATGTCAATGGTCACATCCGCACTAAAGAGGCCCATCACCGTTGTGGTGATCACTTTGAGCCTTTTAATATTTGCAGTGCTTAGTGCAATAAAAATACCGATAGATATTTTCCCGCAGTTAAACCTGCCAACTATATATGTTATTGAGTCTTATGGTGGTATGTCACCCCAACAGATGGAAGGTTTCTTTTCTACACGCCTGCAGGATCAGTTTCTATATGTAAATGGGATAAAAAATATCAGCAGTAAAAACATACAGGGTTTAACCATTGTGAAACTTTCATTTTACGAAAGCACCAATATGGCTGAAGCATCCGCAGAGGTAGCGCTGCAGGTAAACCGGGCGCAAAGTTTCTTTCCTCCTGGCGCCCTCCCACCTCAAGTAATAAGGTTTGATGCCTCATCTCTCCCTGTTGGTGAATTGGTAATGGATAGCAAATCAGAAAGCCTTAAGGATATTTATGATATGGCAGCAACCCGTATCCGGCCTATGTTTGCCACCATTCCAGGGCTGTCGGCACCGCCGCCATTTGGTTCAAATGCAAGATCGATCATTCTAAGTGTCGATCCCAACAAAATGCGAAGCTTTAACCTTACTGCCGATGAAGTGGTGGATGCCTTATCCAAATTCAATGTAATGTCGCCATCCGGTAATCTCAGGCTTGGTAATACAATGTATTTAACTACAATGAATTCCTTAATCAAAAACGCAGATAATTTTGGTAACATCCCTGTGGTGACCAAAAAAGGTGTTCCTATTTATATTAAAGATCTGGCAAGGGTATCTGATGCTACCGATATTACGGTAGATTATGCACTTATTAACGGAAAGCGTTCGGTATATATCCCTGTGGTTAAAACCGCTGATGCTTCTACCTGGACAGTTGTTCAAGACCTGAAAAGCAAACTGCCCGAAATGCAAAACCTGTTGCCTGATGACGTTAAATTATCCTACGAGTTCGATCAATCGGTTTTCGTTGTTAATGCGGTAAAAAGTTTGATGACCGAGGGTGGATTAGGTGCTCTGCTCACTGGGTTGATGGTTTTACTTTTCCTGCGCGACCTGAGAAGCAGTTTGATAGTGGTGATTACAATTCCTGTTTCAATCCTTATTGGCGTGTTATTGCTCAGCCTGTTCGGTCAAACTATTAACATCATGACCTTGAGTGGGTTAGCCCTGGCCATTGGTATTTTAGTTGACCAGGCTACCGTAACTATCGAGAACATACACCAGCACCTGGAAATGGGGAAACCAAAACGTTTGGCCATTTATGACGCCTGCGAAGAAATTTCCTTTCCCCTATTGCTGATACTGTTATGTATCCTGGCGGTGTTTGCCCCATCCTTTATGATGAATGGCGTTCCAAAAGCAATGTTTTTGCCATTATCAATGGCAATCGGACTAACTATGATCGTTTCTTATGTGCTGGCGCAAACCCTGGTGCCTATACTAAGCAACTGGATGATAAAAGCCGAACGTTACCAGAATTACCAACATGGAAAGATACATGCTCATGCCGGTGAAGCCATGGACGAATCTGAGGAAATGCAAATCAACAAACACCTTAAAGTAGAAGAAGCTGAGCCTGAAAAGAATGATTTTTTTGAAAAGGTAAAATTGCATTTCATCAGCATATTAAAAAAATTGATGCCCAATAAACGTGTCATCGTTCCGGTTTACCTTGTTGTGGTGATCTTACTTGCGGGTATTTGTTTTGTTGTTATAGGCAAAGATATGATGCCCAAATTAAATAACGGCCAGTTCCAGGTACGGATAAAGGAGCCAGAAGGTACCCGGCTTGAACGAACCGAAGAAAAGTTTAAGCAGGTATTACAGATCATTGATAAAACGGTTAACAATCATGTTAAGATCACTTCTGGATATATAGGCCTGGTACCCAGCAGCTTTGGTAGCAGCAACCTCTATGTTTTTAATACCGGTACACATGAGGCGGTTTTACAGGTAAACCTGGATGAAAACTATAAAGTGAATATGGATGAGTTAAAGGATGCCCTGCGAAAAAACATCGCCTATGAATTACCTGAAATGACGATCAGCTTTGAGCCTATTGATATGACGGAGAAGATCATGAGCCAGGGCGCATCCACGCCAATAGAGGTACAGGTAGCCGGAAAGGATATGCAGCAGATAGAAACTTATGGAGACAAAGTTTTAGCTAAACTAAAGCAGATACCCTATCTGCGGGACGTGCAGATAGATCAGCCGTTAAAATTCCCGGTGGTGGCTATCACACTGGACCGGTTTAAAGTTTCTCAACTGGGCTTAAACGTCAAGGATGTCGCCCGCTCTGTAACGGCAAGTACCTCTTCCAGCCGTTTTACCGAGAAGAACTTATGGCTGGACGATAAAAATTCCTACACCTACCAGGTACAAGTGCAGATACCGGAATATGTAATGAATACAATGGACGAACTAAAGGAAATACCTTTGGTAAAGGGGCAAAGCAGCCCAACATTGGGGGATGTAGCCGATTTTAAGACAAATTATTTACCCGGTGAGTATGACCGTACCGGCCCGCGCCGTTACATAACCATAAGTGCTAATATCTATAAAAAGGACCTGGGCACAGCTACAACAGATGTTCAAAAAGCCGTTACATCCATTGGTACTCCGCCAAAAGGTCTTGTAGCGGGTTTACAGGGAATGTCAGGCCTTTTGATCGAAACATTAAGCAGTCTTCAAAATGGTTTGATGTTTGCCATCCTGGTTATCTTTTTACTGTTGGCGGCTAATTATCAATCGTTTAAAGTATCGCTAACGGTTTTGTCTACAATTCCGGCAGTAATTTTGGGCTCATTAACAGCTTTGCTCCTAACCGGGTCAACGCTTAACCTGCAATCCTACATGGGTATGATCATGTCCACCGGCGTTTCGGTGGCCAATGCCATACTGATCGTTACCAATGCTGAAAACCTGCGGCTTGAGTATCGGGATGCCACTAAAGCGTCCATTACCAGCGCCTCCATTAGGCTAAGGCCAATTCTGATGACCAGTTTTGCCATGATGGCCGGCATGATACCCATGGCATCTGGTTTGGGCGAGGCAGGTGAACAAACCGCCCCCCTTGGCAGGGCCGTTATCGGCGGTCTGTTCGCCTCCACATTGGCCGCTCTATTTATTCTTCCAATGGTTTTTGCCTGGGTGCAGGGAAAAACAACTTATGACTCACCCGATCTGATGCCCGAAGATTCAACTGAACTCAAACCTTTAAAAGCTTAATATACATGAAATACAAGATCATATTAATGGCGGCAATAACAAGTTTATTTGCTGCCTGTAACGACGGACAGAAACCCGTTGATATTACAAAAGGTAAGGAACAACCTGGAAACAAAACTCAATTAAGTATAGTTGCCGAAAAAGCATTATCCAGTTCAGCCCGTCTTCCGGGGCAATTGGTACCCTTTAATGAAGTAAATTTATTCCCGAAAGTAAATGGATTTGTAAAACAGCTATTTGTTGACCGCGGCTCTATCGTAAAAAAAGGGCAATTATTAATTACCCTGGAAGCACCCGAAATGGAATCGCAATTACAGGCCGCCAATTCCCGCTATTTACAGGCCCAGGAAAATGGAGTAGCCAGCAAGGAAAAGTATCAGCGCTTAAAAGAAGCTGCTGCTGAGCCCGGTTCAGTATCTCCCCTTGATATAGACAATGCATTGTCAAGGATGAAGGCTGATGAAGCAATGGCAAATTCCGAACGTTCAAATGTAGCGTCAGTTAGAACAATGCAGGGATACCTCAATATATATGCTCCGTTTGATGGTATGATCGTTCAGCGAAATGTTTCGCCGGGAGCTTTAGTGTCACCTGGGAAATCAACAGACCAGCCCATGTTTATTCTGCAGGATATACATAAGTTGCGTCTGGAGGTTTACATTCCGGAGGATTATGTTGATAAAGTGGATTTGAACCAACCTGTTAGTTTCATCTTTAATGCTATGCCAGGCCAGGAACAGTCAGCTAAGATCAGCCGTTCGGCAAATGCTTTAGGAAGTATGCGGCAGGAGGCGATTGAGATTGATGTAATAAACAAAAACGGGCAATTAAAGCCCGGCATGTATGCAGAGGTAAAAATACCAATGCTATCCGGCTCCAAATCTCTGCTGGTGCCTAACACGGCGATTGTAAGGTCGACAGAACGTAAATATGTGGTGTTAGTAAAAAATGGCAAAGCCGCTTTGGTAGATATTAAAGAAGGATTGGCAAGCCACGATTCGACTGAAGTATTTGGTAACCTCAAATCAGGCGATAGTATTATTACTACCGCTAATGACGAAATAAAAGAAGGATCGTCTGTAAATTAATAAGCTATTTTGACCCGTCATCAAACCATTTTTATATATTTTGTTGGCGGGTTATTTATTTTTATAGCCTTTTATTATTTAATTGATATGCATTAATTAGCTAATTATCAATTATATATATATCTAATATCTAATTTAATTTAATTTTTTTTGAAAAAATATTTGACATATTCATATATCGCTGTATATTTACACTACTAAAACGGTAGAATATATAGATATAATAGAGAAATGAATTATTTAACACAAAGTACACACTTCCATATTATACCACACAAGCTGTTTTGTTGCATTAGTTCTGTTCACATTTGATGACTAACTAATGCCTTGCACTAAAAATTAACCCTATTGTTTATTACTTAAACCAAAAAACAAATGAAATTACTTTACGTATCAAGAGTCCTGCTTATACTATCACTCCTATTCTCGGCTATAGTATCAAAGGCACAATCAAATGATGAATTGTTAAATCTGCTTATTAAAAAGAACCTGTTAACTCAGCAGGAAGCTGATTCACTAAGATCAGATCTGGCAGTGAAGGAACAGCAAAAACGCGATAAGGAAAAAGAAAATCAGCATAATATTAGCATTGGCAGCAAGGCCCTTCAAATAAGCGGACTGGTACAGGCCCGTTACCAGGGGTTTGAACAAAGCGGGGTGAATAATGCTTTCGATCTTCACCGCGCACGGCTTGACGCAAAAGGTAACATTACCGATCAGTGGTCTTATGAAGTTTACACAGAGTTTGCCGCTACAACTAAATTGCTGGATGCTTATACTTCTTACAAAATAGCCGATTTCCTGAAGTTTTCTGCCGGACAGTTTAAGATCCCTTTTTCTTATGAGAATCTTACTTCTGACAGTCAACTTGAATTTGTTGATCGTTCTCAGGTTATTGAAGGACTTGCAGGCAGATCTAAAGATATAATTGGCAACCAGAATGGTCGGGATATAGGCGCCCAGATAGGAGGTAGTTTTGCCAGGATAAATAATCGTTATCTTTTTGACTACACATTCGGCGTTTTTAATGGTGCTGGGTATGATGTAACTACCGACAATAATAATCATAAAGATATTGTAGCCAGACTGGGTGTTCATCCTATAAAGAACCTCGATTTTGGCGGCAGTTTGTATAGGGGCCAGGATATACCTGCTGCTACTACAAAAGTGCCAAATCCAACTACGCAAGCCCGTAACCGGTACGGTATTGATGGCCGCTATGTGATTGGCCCGCTATCATTTACTGCAGAATATGCTCATGGCACTGATGGCACTGTTCAAAAAGACGGATGGTATGCCCAGGCGGGGTATTTCATATTACCTAAATTACAGTTAGTTGCCAAATATGACACTTTCGATCCCAGTAAAACTATTTCAACAGATCGCTCAACAATTTATGTAGGCGGCTTCAATTATGTGTTCAATTCATGGACAAAACTGGCGGTTGATTACCTTGACAAACGTGAAGAAACGGCTACCCAGCTTAAAAACAACATACTGGAAGCGCAATTACAGATCGCATTTTAATCAATGCTAAAATACTTATTCAAATGAAAAAATTACTTTTCCGTCAACAAACCGTCCTCGCTACAATAGCAGCTATAGGCGTTATCATCGTCATATCTTCTTTTAAGAAGAATGATACTAAACCAGTTGTGGACGATCTGAAAGGCACTATTAATATTTCCGGTGCATTCGCCCTCTATCCTATTACCGTTAAGTGGGCTCAGGAATTTAAAAGAGTGCATCCCAATGTGGTTTTTAACATTTCAGCAGGCGGTGCAGGCAAAGGCATTACTGATGCTCTTTCCGGCCTTGTTGATATTGGTTTGGCTTCGCGTGATATTAATCCCGCCGAAGTAAAAAAGGGTGCCTATACCATTTATGTTACTAAGGATGCAGTTGTACCCACTTTTAATACCGCAAACCCCAATGCGGCAGCATTGGAGGCAAAAGGTGTAAAACGCGACCAGTTTTTAAACATATTTGTTACTGGAACCATTAAAAACTGGAACCAGCTGGGTGGAAAAGTGTCAGTACCGATTCATATTTATACCCGTTCTGATGCAGCAGGCGCAGCCGAAACCTGGGCCAAATATTTTAATAAGAAGCAAGAAGACCTGCTTGGAGTAGGCGTTTATGGAGATCCGGGTTTGGCCCAGGCAGTAAAAAAAGATGTAACGGGCATTGGCTACAATAACCTGGCATACCTGTATGATCTGAAAACACGTAAACAGGTTGCCGGGGTACATGCCTTGCCTATTGATGTGAACGGGAATGGCAAAATTGACGCAGATGAAAATTTTTACGACACGATAGACAACTTAACCGACGCTATTGCTTCTGGAAAATATCCTTCTCCACCGGCACGTAACCTTGGATTTTTGTTCAAGGGTAAACCAACACGTCCTGAATTGGTGCAATTTGTAAAATTCGTACTAAACGAGGGGCAGAAATATGTTGATGAGAATGGGTACATCGCTCTTTCAAAACAAAAAATATCAGAAGAGTTAAAAAAAGTAAATTGATCTATTATTGATCAGGTTAAGTGGTTGATCGAGTTGACTAAAGTTATAACTCAATCAACCACTTGCCTATTCTAAAATCCAACCAAACCTCTAAAATGAAGCGATTCCGCTTATTAAAAGATAAAATTTATTCAAAGCTGATGCTGTTGTTTACCATATTGTCGGTTTCGGTAGTATTGGTAATAGGTGTTGGATTATATTATAAATCCGTCCCGGTAATCAACAATTCGTCGTGGGGTACCCTCTTAACATCAAGTCAATGGAAACCACTCAAGGGATTGTTTGGTTTCTTTCCATTTATAATGGGAACACTTTGGGTAACTGGTATAGCCATCATCATCGCCCTGCCACTCTGCCTGCTTACTTCATTTTATATCACAGAATATGCACCTAACAGGATCAGAAAGATATTGGTGCCCTTTGTCAACCTGTTATCTGGCATACCACCCGTAATTTTCGGGGTTTGGGGTGTTCTTTTTATCATTCCGCTGATACAAAATCATATAGCCCCGCATTTTGTTGAATTTTCAACGGGATATAGCGTGTTGGCCGGAGGCATCGTATTGGCCGTAATGATATTCCCGCTTATTGTAAGCATAGTTTGCGAGGTGTTGAATACGATTCCACGGGAGCTAAAGGAAGCATCACTTTCTTTAGGGGCAACTAAATGGGAAACCATCAAAAAAGTATCATTCCGCAAGGCAAAGCCAGGTATAGTAGCCGCTACGGTCCTGGCTATTTCACGTGCCTTTGGCGAAACCATTGCCGTGCTAATGGTTTGCGGTAACAATGCTGTAGTACCCCATTCAGTTTTTGACCCCGGATATCCCCTCCCAGCACTTATCGCTAATAATTATGGCGAAATGTTGTCTATCCCAATGTATGATTCGGCGCTGATGTTCGCGGCATTGTTGTTATTCATCATCATATTACTATTCAACATTATTTCAAGGGTGATATTGACCCGCTTAGAAAGGAAACTGGCAGCATGATAAGACGCAAAATAGAAGAAAACTTTTTTCGGGTATTGATGGTGCTGGCAACCATAATTGTTGGCGGCAGCTTTTTCCTGATCGTAGGAACCATATTTTATAAAGGCGTACCCTTTATGAACCTGGATATGATCACCAAAATACCAGGTGGCGGATTTTATATAGGTAAAGAAGGCGGTGTTTTAAATGCTATTATCGGTTCATTATATGTAGCAGGTGGCGCTACCGTGCTTGGGCTTTTCATCAGCATCCCCGTAGCCATATTTATCAATATGTATTTAGGCGGAAAAAATTTCATTGCCAATTCACTGCGTATCGCTTTTGATGTTTTGTTTGGCATACCATCTATTGTTTATGGTGCTTTTGGTTTCTTGATCATGGTGTATTTCGGTATCAAGGCGTCGTTATTAGGTGGAATTTTGGCGGTTACCTTATTAGTTATCCCCATATTGGTACGCACATTAGACGAGGTTATCCGCACCGTACCGCACGAATTACGCGATGCTTCGCTATCTCTCGGCGCCACACGCTGGGAAATGTCAAAAGTAATTTTAAGGCAAATAAGGCCGGGTATACTTACCGCCATATTGTTGTCATTCGGCAGGGCTATCGGCGATGTGGCCTCCGTGCTATTTACAGCAGGCTTCAGCGATAACATACCCACATCATTACATCAACCCGCCGCTACCCTCCCGCTGGCTATATTTTTTCAATTAGGCAGCCCGGTTGAAGAAGTTCAGGGAAGGGCCTATGCTTCTGCCTTAATATTAACTATCGTGGTACTTATTATAACCATATTATCGTCCATTCTGTCAAAAAGATTTTCAAAAAATATAAAATGACCAACAACCCGCATATCAGCATACAGCATTTAAATGTCAGCATAGGCAACCAGCTTATTTTAAATGATATCAATATCAACATTCCAAATAAAAAGGTGATCTCTATTATCGGCCCGTCCGGCTGCGGCAAAACTACGCTGCTGAAATCATTTAACCGTTTACTGGATGATACAGCCGATGTAAAAGTTACCGGGAAGGTTTTGGTTGATGGTGAAAATATTTATGATCCTAATATGGAAGTAACCCATATTCGCAAAAAAATGGGCCTTCTTTCACAAAGACCCTATCCCCTGCCTATGTCCATTTACGATAATGTTGCCTATGGGCCGCGCCTGCACGGCAGTCCGAAAAAAAGCGAGTTGGACGAACTTGTGGAAACGCAATTAAAAGCTACCGGTTTATGGAATGAGGTAAAAGACCGTTTAAATGCCCCTGCTACAAGATTGTCCATCGGCCAGCAACAACGCTTATGCCTGGCTCGAGGGCTGGCTGTTGAGCCGGAGATCATTCTTGGCGATGAATCCACCTCGGCACTTGACCCGGTTTCGACCAGCATCATCGAGGATCTTTTTATCAAGCTAAAGGAAAAATACACCATTGTGCTGGTAACACACATACTACGTCAGGCACGCCGTGTATCTGATTATATCATTTTCGTTTATATGGGTAAAATAATTGAATTTGGCCCAACGGAAGAACTTCTTCTTAATCCAAAAGAAGAATTGACAAAAGAATACGTGAAAGGATATATAAGTTAATCTAATTCGCCTACCTTTTAAGTATAATTTAGTAATATTGAGGTTTTAATATAAATACCTCTAATGGCCTTCAATTACCACCGTATCGTTGTTAAGATCGGTTCGAATGTTTTTACCAAACCAGACGGATTACCCGACCTTAACCGTGTAGGCCACCTGGTTGAACAAATTGCAGAAATAAAAAAACAAGGTAAGGAAGTGATCCTGGTTTCTTCTGGCGCAGTAGCTTCTGGCCGGAGCATGATCGCTATATCCGAAAAATCTGATGCAGTTGCTGCCCGGCAATTATTGGCATCAATAGGCCAGGTAAAACTCATTAATACATATTCAAATCTTTTTGAACAATTTGATATGCTGTGTTCGCAGGTATTGGTTACCAAAGAAGATTTTAGGGACCGGCTTCATTATCTGAATATGCGCAATTGCCTGGACATATTATTACAGTATCAGGTGATACCTGTTGTGAACGAAAATGATGTTGTATCGGTTACCGAACTGATGTTTACCGATAATGATGAACTGGCAGGACTTATTGCTTCCATGCTTAATGCACAGGCATTGATAGTGCTTACCAATGTAGATGGCATTTACGATGGTGATCCTAAAGCACCCGATTCAAAAGTGATAGAAGAAGTTGATAACTCAACCCCTGATTTTTCTTCATTTGTCACTTCGGGCCGCTCGCAATTTGGGCGTGGGGGGATGATCACCAAATCAAATATGGCCCAAAAAACTGCGCAATTGGGTATAGCAGTACATATTGCCAATGGAACAAGAGATAATATACTGACCGATGTACTTGCAAATAAGATAGCGCATACCCGCTTTGCCCCAAATAAATCCAAATCGGGTAAAAAGAAATGGATAGCACATTCGGCCCATTACGCTACCGGGGTTGTAAAGGTAAATGAGGGCGCTAAAATTGCGCTTACATCCAATAAAGCCACAAGTCTTTTACCAATAGGAATTGTACATATTCTAACTGATTTCAATAAAGGTGAGATAGTTAAACTGGTAGATGAACAGGATAAGCTAATAGGCTTGGGCATAGCTGAATATAGTTCTGAGAAAGCAAGAGAAAGGATAGGGCAAAAAAACCAAAAACCGCTGGTGCATTATGATTATCTTTATTTACAGAGTTAAAACCGTCTATGGATTATAAAAATTACTTTGAAAATGCCCTGGTAGCTGGCAGGAATATAATTGACGTCGCCCCTGAAACGATTGTTACTGTACTGCATGACCTTGCAAAAGCTACTGTGATACAAAGTGACCATCTGCTCCACGAAAATCAAAAGGACCTTGACAGGATGGCCCATGATGATCCAAAATATGATCGCCTGAAACTAACTACCGCCCGCATCCAGGACATAGTGAAGGATATCATAAACGTCGCAGGGCTTCCCAACCCGCTTGGACATGTTCTATCTGAGAAAACCATGCCGAATGGCTTAAATATTACCAAGGTGAGTGTGCCTTTGGGTATAGTGGGCGTAATTTATGAGGCCAGGCCTAACGTAACTTTTGATGTATTTGCGCTATGCTTTAAAACCGGTAATGTTTGCATTTTAAAGGGTGGCAGCGATGCGAAATACTCCAACAAAGCGATTATTGGAGTCATACGCAATGTACTTTCAAAACATCATATCGATGTAAATATAGCTACACTACTGCCACCAGAGCGTGAAGCTACTGAAGCACTTTTAAACGCGACAGGCTATATTGATGTATTGATACCACGCGGAAGCCAACAACTGATCGATCGAGTAAGGCAGCAAAGCAAAGTTCCCGTTATTGAAACGGGAGCCGGCATAGTTCATACCTATTTTGACGAGACTGGCGATATGATAAAAGGAAGCGAAATTATCTGCAATGCTAAAACCCGTAGGGTAAGTGTGTGCAACGCGTTAGATTGCCTGATCATTCATTCCTCCCGCTTATCCGATCTGCCACAAATAGCAAAACCACTTGCTGAAAAGGAAGTAGAACTTTATGCTGATAACGCTGCTTATGCGGTATTGCACGGACATTATCCCGAAAATTCGCTTCACAAAGCGACACCAGAACACTTCGGAACAGAATTTTTATCATTAAAAATGGCCATTAAAACAGTTGCCAGCTTTGCCGAAGCCCTTGATCATATAGCAAACCATGGTTCAAAACACAGTGAAGCTATTATAACTGAAGATGCAGCAAATGCAGCAAACTTTCTGAACAAAGTGGATGCCGCCGCGGTTTATGTAAATGCTTCAACCGCGTTTACTGATGGTGCACAGTTTGGCCTCGGTGCCGAAATTGGCATCAGTACCCAAAAACTGCATGCCCGCGGCCCGATGGGTTTACAGGAGCTAACCAGTTATAAATGGTTGGTAAAAGGTGATGGACAAACAAGAAATTAATAATTTTCAAACGTATTGATTAATCCATCATACAAAAACCTGGCTTCGATGAGAAGCCAGGTTTTTGTATTTCCAATTCAAAAGGGGAATTATTCTCTATAAACGTTTTATCTTAATATTCTTCAGCCACACTTTTTGTCCATGATGCTGGAACATAATGTGGCCGCTTGTAGATTTAGCAAAATTCGGATTGTCCTTATACTTACTGTGACTGATCAGATCATTCAGCTTTTCCGATCCCAAATCATACTCTACAACTTTTTCACCGTTAAGCCATTGCTCAACATGGCCATGATTTACAAGAAGCCTTGCGGTGTTATATTCCCCAACCGGCTTCAAGTGCTTATTTTGCGGAGTGATCAGATCATATAATGAGCCTGCAGAACGCCTGGGCTCATGATCATTAAAATCAATATCATCCAGTATCTGGAATTCAAAATTATCAAGCCAGTTTGGACTATTGCCGTTACCAGATTCATGACTAGAATTCTCCTGCACATTATAAAAAATACCACTATTTCCCGCCTTGGATACTGCCCATTCCAGTGTCAGATCAAAATCGGTGTAAGTTTCTTTTGTCAGAAAATCTACGTTAGGAACACCTGTCTGCGCAACCAATGCACCATCTTCTACCTTCCAGGCGTCGAAAGGAAAGGTATCCATCTTATACCCTCTTAATTCGCTTACAGATTCCCCCGCAAATAGGGAATGCCATTTATGATCGTTTTGCGCATAAGTTATTTTGCTAATGCAAAATACTAAGACAAATAAAAAAAGTAGTTTTTTCATAACCGTTTATCAAACAAGATTCTTTTTAATATAATTCACACTCTGTGTAATACTGTCATAAGGATCGCCGGGGCATTTATCCTGCTCAACAAAGAAATATTTTAAACCTGCTTTATCAGCATGTTTAAATATTTTCTTAAAATCAATGATTCCATTACCAACTTCGGTAAACATACGATCAGGTTTGTTATTCATATCCTTGATATGCCATAAAGGAAAACGGCCAGGGTGTTCATTGATCAAAGCAATGGGATCCTGGTTAGCTTTGGTTACCCAATACATATCCATTTCCATTTTTACAAGGTCTTTATCGGTATTGACAAGCAAAGTTTCATAAGGAAACTTGCCATCTTGCTGTATAAATTCAAAGTCGTGGTTATGATAGCAAAGTTGAATACCAGCCTTTTTACACGTTTCGCCTGCTTTATTAAAATCGTCGGCCACCTTTTTATAGTGTTCCAGTGTGCCCCGTTCAGGAACTGACAGAAAAGCGCACACCATATACTTTATTCCAACGGCAGCAGCATCGTCAACTGCTCTGCTCCAATCGTTTAGTAAAGTGCCTTTTTGCGTCGAACCATTTACCTGTTCCTCACCTAAGCGGTAGTGGCTGCTGGGCATAACCAGGCCATTTTGCTTCAAAAGACTTGCAAAAGCAGAAGATTCCATACCGTAAAACTTTTCACTCCCAGTGTAAGTAGCACCTTCAACAGAGGTATAACCTATTTGTGCCACCCTTGCCAAAGTGGCTGCAGGATCTTTTTGCATATAATCGCGTACGGTATATAATTGCAGGCCAATGTATTTTTTATCGTAGGCAAATAAATTGGGGGCTACTAAAAGACCGGCGGAAAGTAGCGCCGAAGTTTTGATAAATGATCGTCTGGAAGTCATTGAATTATGATTTAAAGTATTAAATATTGTTTATTATGGATATCAAATAATCTGCTGTGCTAAATTTGAGAGTACGCTGCCGGACTTAAAAATGTCGGGGTAATACGAGATACAAGCTTTGCATCCGCATAATCTGGTATTGTACTTATCTTCTTCCATTCAGGGTCGCTGCCAAAAGCTTTCCAGTGCCGGTCATGGGCCTCCATGTCATCAAAGGTTACCATATAAATTAAATTGGGCCGAAATGGACCTATCAGAGTTTCACCAAAAAATACAGGATTAAAGCCCAGCCGTTTAAAAATATCTATCTCACCTGCATCGTTAAACATTTCCAGTTTCTTTTTACCGGCGGCCTCACTGGCATGTTCATACCTGCGCAATTCAAAAATACGTAGCTTTTTAGCCGGCACTTGCAGTTTTGGCATATGGGCAAAAGCTTTAAGTAACGAACTCTCTATTCTTTCATAAGCAGGTTCCGCAGCAGGTGCATTTAAGTAAGCAGCGCCAGCTTCCTGGTAAATCTTATCGGTAGCCAATTTGTTTTGTACTAATAAAAAATCATCCCATGAATTATACGGGATCAAAACATAAAGTTTAGTTTGATCTAAAGGTTTAAGTTCAGTAAAAACACCAATATTTTTATTCCCCAACTTGTTTAAGGCAGGGATGGCAGCATCTTTTAAATAATCCTCTACCAGTTTTTGCTGATGTTCATTTTTTAAAGTATAAACTCTTAATTCATAAAACTCTGAGTCGCCCTTTGTCAAAGCTTCGGCAGCCTTACTAATTTGTGGAATTACAGCCCCCGAAGCTGCTGTTAATAATGATGCTTTTACAAACGAACGTCTCTTCATAATTGGGTTATCAACTTATTTTACAAATTATCTTTACTTGATCTTTAAAATTTATCGTCATTAACCTCTATCCAAACATTATCCGGATCCTGTAAATAAACTTGCTTTACACCATCGGGCCGTAATTGTGGTGATTTTGAATCTTGTTTCCAATTTCCATATTTTACATGCATTTCATCCAGGTGTTTTGTAAAGTCCTGAAGGTTATTTACCGAATAGGCAAAATGTGAGTTAATGTCGTGCTGGGTTATTTCAGCTGCACCCTGTATCAAATGCAGCTGGCTATGCTCGCCAGTTCTTAACCACACGTGTTTACCATCATGAAAAGGTTCGGGGATCTCTTTAAGCTCCATTACATTTTTGTAAAAGGCTGCGCTTTTAGCCAGGTCCTTCACATAAAGAGCTATGTGATCGGTTTTTACAGCGTCCTGCGCAAATGCATTTAATGCAATTCCACAAAATGTAAAAAGAAAGAATAAATTTAAAACTACTGTTTTTCTAATCATGATTTTGATGCTTTTTATAGATTGTTTTATTTAAGAATTTGATTTATCCGTGTGAGTTCATCATCGCTAAATTCCAGGTTATTCAGGCATCCAATAGAATCAGTTACCTGTTCGGGCTTGCTTACGCCAATTAATACAGAAGTAATACGCCTATCTTTCAATATCCATGAAAGTGCCATTTGGGCGAGGTTTTGTTCTCTATTGCTGGCAATTGCATTTAATTGCTTTACTTTTTCAATTTTATCTTCTGTTATCTGATCTTCTTCTATCGCGCCGTTACCACGATGAGCGGCTGCCCTTGAACCCTCAGGAATACCGTTTAAGTATTTGTTTGTTAAAAGCCCCTGTGCCAATGGTGAGAAAGGAATACAGCCCACACCATCTTTTTCTAAAACATCAAGCAACCCATCTTCCACCCAACGATCGAACATAGAATATTTTGGCTGATGAATTAAGCATGGTGTACCTAATTTATTTAAAATTTCAAATGCCTTTTCAGATTGTCCGGCTGTATAACTCGATATTCCCACATAAAGGGCCTTCCCCTGGCGCACTATCAGATCAAGGGCCATCATGGTTTCTTCAAGCGGTGTTTCTGGATCGGGGCGATGATGATAAAATATATCTACATAATCCAATCCCATTCGTTTCAAGCTCTGATCAAGGCTTGATACCAAATATTTTTTAGAGCCCCAATCACCATAAGGCCCGTCCCACATAGGCCAGCCTGCTTTTGTTGAAATGATCAATTCATCGCGATAACTTTTAAAATCATCCTTAAATATTTTTCCAAAATTTTCCTCTGCCGAACCGGGAGGCGGCCCATAATTATTTGCCAGATCAAAATGTGTAATACCGCTATCGAAAGCCAGTTTTAAAATATTACGGGCATTCTCAAGCACATCAATATGCCCGAAATTGTGCCACAATCCAAGGGATACCGCAGGTAGCTTTAAACCACTACTGCCGCAACGGCGATATTCCATACCCTGGTACCGTTGTGCATTTGCTAAATAATTCATATTAAAAGATTTTATTTTACAGATTCAACCGGGTTACTATTACTGATAAAAGCGATATGCTTGCTATCTGGAGACCATGACGGGGTATTCATGGAACCTTGCCCCCCATAAAAGTAAGCTAATACCCTTGGATTGCCCCCATCTATCGGCAATAATCGAATATAAACATGTTTATATGGAGGATGTATTCCTGGTTCAACTTCTTCTTTCAGGAAAGTCAAAAACACGATCCATTTACCATCCGGGGATACGTGAGCGAACCAGTTATTATAATCGTCCTTTGTAACTTGTTCCTGGTCACTGCCATCTGGTTTCATCCTCCATATCTGCATAAGGCCAGACCTCACTGAATTAAAATAAATATATTTCCCATCTGGCGTATATTCAGGTCCATCATCTAATCCTTTGGTGTTAGTTAAACGAATTTCCGGGCCACCGGTAGCCGGAACTTTGTAAACATCAAATTCTCCATCCCTATCTCCACAGAATACTATGTCCTTTCCATCTGGCGACCAACCATGCGTATAAGATGGCCCTTTAGGCGTAATTTGTTTAGGTATACCTCCCGTTACAGGTACGGTATAAACAATTGAGCCACCCAGTTCTTTTACATTACTGCTTAATCCTATCATTTTGCCATCAAATGATAACACATGGTCATTATTATTGTTCTTTACATCACCAGTATTTAATAATGCCGGTTTTCTACTTTTCAAATCGAATGTATACAGAAGCCCTTTGTTGCTATTAAATATTAAACTCTTGTTATCAGGTGTCCAGTTAGGGGCCTGTATAGAATAAGGCACAGAATATATAATTTCACGATTACCGGTAGCAATCTCCATCAGTTCCAAATTACTTCCAAGTGTCATTTGTGTTCTTTGATTGGCTTCTCCGGCAAACGGAACAGTGATCCTTACATTACTGAACACCCCTGTTTCCGTTACATCCGGATTGTGTGAGCCTACAAACAATCCGACATATACTTCATCACCCAAATCCAGATTGATTACCTGTTCGGTTACAAATGGTTCTCCATATTTAGCAACGCGCATTGTATAAGTGTTTCCCCTCCTTTCCAATTGAATGATATTGGCGTGATTGATTTTCGATTTGATCTCCTCTGTTGTGGCGCCTGTAGTTCTTCTGAACTGCAGCGATGTAAGGCCATCACCATGTTCAACCGCATTAACCTGTGCCGAGTTCCCGTCAAGAGATTTACGAACCATCCACCCTACTTTACGATGATCTTCTACTCCGTTCCACCCTACAAATTCGGCACGGGTATACAGAATGAAGTCGCCCTTCATGCGTTTATATACATAATGAAATTCATCATGATCAAACCAAATATTATATCCTGAACCAGATATGGCATATTGCTGCGTTTGGGGAAGATAAGTACCCGAACCCGGCTTGGTATTTTTACCAACATCAATTTGCGCATCAAAAACACCTATTGTTTTTTGCTGTGATAAAGCAGAAAAGCTGACGAATGTGATCAAAAGCAGCAGGATGGTGTCAAGTAGTTTAATTTTTCTCATTTTTTATTATTCTTTTTGATTTTTAAAATATATTAACTTACCCGATCATTAAGCAAGTTGCCATCGCCTGATAATTATTTTATCATAAGCCGGTTTGTAAACAATTCTGAGTAGGTCGGTATTGCAGGTTGATAATGATCCAAATTTAGATTTTAGCCTAAATGGTATATAATTTTACATTACATCATTACTACTTCATGTGAGTGTTTATATTAAAAAACGGAATAGAGCCTTTTTTTTACCCTATTTGAAAACTTTTATAACAATGAGAAAAAAGTGGTTATTGCTTTTTTTATTGATTAAGTGTAGTATCGCTTTCAGCCAAAACCCAATAGGGCTTCCTAATATTATTTCCTATTCAAGAAGTGATTATAACGGCGGGTTGCAAAATAGAAGTATAGCACAGGATAAAAATGGCATCCTTTATTTTGCCAACAGTGAAGGTTTGCTTAGTTATGATGGCACTTACTGGAAACTCTATCCATTACCGAATAAAACAATAGTAAGATCGATTGCTATCGGGGATGATAACAAAATATACGTCGGCGGCCAAAATGAGGTGGGATATTTTGCACCTGACAAGAGTGGTAATTTGGTATTCACCTCATTAAAAAGTTTACTACCTGAAAAAATTTCATCATTTAAAGATATTTGGGATATTGTATCCTTCAAAAACAAATTATTCTTTCGGTCACTAAATCACATTTTTCAATTAGATAACCAATCACTTATTAATTATCAACCCTGGTCACAATGGCAATTTTTGGGTTCTTGTAATGATCAGTTACTTGCTCAGGATGCAAGGAATGGCCTGTTTAAATTTTCAAATGGAAAATGGGTTCCATTTGAGATTAGTAGTCCAATTCCTCAAAATTTGGTTATAACCTCTCTATTACATTTAAACAAGGATAGTATTTTAATTACGACCTTGAAAAGTGGAATTTTTGTTTTAGCACATCAAAAGTTAAGCACCTTCATTTTTAAAGGCACAAATCCATTTCAGAATCAGCGGATATTGAGTGCTATGATTATGGACGATAACAATATTGCTATAGGAACGCAAATGGCTGGCCTTTATATAGTTGATAAAAAAGGCGGAGTAATTGAAAACCTTACACGGCGGGAAGGCTTGCAAAACAATACCGTACTTGGCCTATTTTTGGATAAAGACCATAATCTTTGGATGGGGCTTGACGATGGCATTGATTTTAATGCCTATAACAGTGCCATTAAACATATATATCCTGAAAAATTAAATGAAGGAACCGGGTATAGTGCTTTACTGTTTAACCATATTCTCTACATCGGCACTTCAAACTGGTTATATGATATCCCTGTTCACAACGCCAAAGATTTAAGTACTGTTAAAGGCACTTTCAAGACAGTTGAAAATACCAAAGGGCCAGCCTGGGGACTTTTTGATGTGAATAATAACTTATTACTTGCTCACCACGAAGGTGCCTTTTGGATTAGGGGCGAAATGGCTTCTCCTATCAATACTAATTTTGGCTATTGGAATTTCACGCCATTCAGTAACGCTTCGCCGTCATCAACAATCATTGCCGGGAATTACGATGGATTAGACCTTATATGTTACAACCACAATTCTTTTGTTTCTGAAGGGAATATAAATTTTAACGAATCTTCCCGCTTTGTTATCATTAAAAATAAAACAGCATGGATAGCCCATAACTATAAAGGTATTTTCAAAATAGATTTCAGCGCTCCATCTCACCTTACTACCCGCCTATATACCGATAAGAATGGTTTGCCATCCCTGTTAAAAAATCGCCTATTCTATATAAAAAACCATATGGTGGTTGCTACAGAAAAAGGTATTTACGAATACAACTCCAGGACCGACATTTTTGAGCCTTCGGCATATTTTAAAAACATTTTCCAGCAGAAAGATTTACGCTATTTAAAAGAAGACTCGCTGGGAAATATTTGGTTTATTGAAGAAAAGAAATTGGGTGTAGTTGATTTTTCCGGATCGTTACCTCAATTGATCTATTTCCCCGAGCTTAGTGGCAAGCTGGTAAGCGATTTCGAAAATATCTATCCTTTAAATGATGAAAATATTTTTGTCGGCGCAGAAAAGGGGTTTTATCACATTAACTATAAGGAGTATAAAAAAAATAAAAGCCCAATCCAGGTTCTTGTAAGATCTGTAAAAACTTCGGGCGATGTAGATAGCATCCTGAATGGAGGTTATTATGTTGCTGGTTCGGATTTTAAAAAACAGCTGCATGAGCTTAGTAATAAGCAAAATAGTCTTCATTTTGAATATTCAACACCCTCGTTTCAAAAGCAATCAAATATAGAATACAGTTATTTTTTGAGCAATTTTGATAAGGGGTGGTCAGTATGGTCAAAGAGAACAGAAAAGGATTATACGAATCTGCCGGAAGGTAACTATTCCTTTCAAATTAAAGCCAGGAGTAATTTAGGAGACGAATCCATAATTACAAGGTATTCATTTATTGTTCTTCCACCCTGGTATAAGTCTATTTGGGCATATGTTACTTACGGCTTACTA
>JAQBOK010000265.1 GCA_028288085.1 Mucilaginibacter sp. | reverse complement strand
GATTGTGTACCCGAAGTAACTTTTCCTATTACATTACCATCGGCATCAACTATTGCATAATCATGACGCGGAATACCCCGGTCTATCATTTCAAAACCCACTAATTTACGCTTTGTTCCATCCTGTTTTTGCTGCTGCAATGCTGCCGAATTGGTAAACTGTTTATTAAATTTAGTTACCCAACCCAGGCCTGCTTCCAACGGAGAAGTGGCATCGTCAATATCGTTTCCATACAAACAAAAGCCCATTTCTAATCGTAAGGTATCACGGGCCCCCAAACCAATTGGCTTAATACCGAAAGGTTCACCGGCTTTGAAGATTGCATCCCAAACAAGTTCAGCATCTTTATTATCTACATATATCTCAAAACCACCGGCGCCGGTATAGCCCGTAGCCGATAATAATACATTATCTACCCCTGCAAAATTTCCTTTTTTGAAAGTATAATACTCCATGGACCCCAGGTCGATATCCGTCAGGCTTTGTAAAGCTTCAGCAGCTTTAGGGCCTTGTACCGCCAGAAGGGAGGTACGGTCTGAAATGTTTTTCATTTCCACCTGCCCGATGTTGTATCTTGATATCCAACTCCAATCCTTTTGAATGTTAGATGCATTTACAACCAGCATGTAAGTTTTTTCGTCTATACGGTAAACCAGCAGATCATCAACAATACCGCCATCCTCGTTCGGCAAGCAAGAGTATTGTACCTTGCCATCATAAAGTTTAGCGGCATCGTTACTGGTAACCCGTTGTATCAGGTCCAGCGCATTATCGCCCTTTAAAATAAACTCGCCCATGTGGCTTACATCAAAAACGCCAACCCCTTTGCGAACGGTTTCATGTTCGGCATTGATGCCTGCGTATTGCACAGGCATGTTATAGCCTGCAAAAGGTACCATTTTAGCCCCTAATTGAATATGTTTTTCGGTTAACGCCGTGTTCTTCATAAAAAAACTAATTGGCGGCAAAAGTAATAAAATTGTGTCGTTGAAAAGGTTGTAAAATTGGAATGTTACAAGGCCCGAAGATCGTTTTAAAAATTGCTGTGGTAAACTAACATTTTAACCCTGCCACGTTTCAACTTTCAAACATAATTTATACCAACTGCCCGTATAAACTAACCAAATTATTAGTCACTTTATTTACGTCGTGCTGTTCTTCTATCAGTTTGCGGGCATTCATGCCAACAGCTTTGCAATAATCTTCGTCGGCTACGCAACGCCTGATGGCTTTAAAAAACTCATTGCGTGTGTTCGCGATTAGTATGTTCACTCCATTTTTATAATTAATGCCTTCGGCGCCCAGTGAAGTTGAAATAATACATTTCTGCATCGCCATTCCCTCTACAATTTTCACACGCATACCACCACCGGATAACAGCGGAACGATCATAATAGATTTACTGTTCACAAACTCCAAACCATTGTCAACCTCGCCCTGTATAAATATCTTTCCCAATACCTCGTAATCGTCAAACTCCTCTGGGATATCGTTTCCGGCAACATAAAAACGCACCCGCAATTCGTCATTTGCCAAACTGTTATGAAAAGTTTGCAGGAACCATTCTATGCCTTCCCGGTTGGGCATCCAATCCAGCGAGCCTAAAAAAAACAAGCTTGGAAACTCGGTTTTGCTAAAATCAGGATGATAATGTCCCAGGTCGATACCTACCGGAACTATTTCGACAGGTATAGTGGCGCCATAAAGCATCATTGTACTTTTATCCTGGCCTGTAAACACCGCTATAGCATCAAACTTATTGATCTGCTGTATCTCGTATTTTTTTATACGCCGGGCCATGAGCTTCAGGTAGTATTTTTTGAAAGGATCGCTCTTTTGCTGTGCCAGTCTTTCCCATATCTGGTGCTCAATATTATGTGTCCTGTAAACCAGTTTTGACTTGCAATTTTTGCGGACCGAATCAACATAAGGGGCTACAAATAATCCTTCAAACTGTATGATATCGTAATTTGTATTTCGTACGGTGCGTACCAGTAATTTTTCAAAGTTCTCATCATAATACCTTTCTATATTGTATGAGTTTTTACTGAACATATTAAGAAAGCCATCAAACAATGAAATACTGGCATCAATATCATATGACCGATAGTTTATTCTGCCAATAAGGTCATCGTCTTCAAATGCATTATCGTGGCGATGCGCTTTAGCATTCAGGGAAACCAATGATACCTCGTGCCCCAGGTTAACCAGTCCCCTGATGGTATTGCAAACCACTATAGGATAGCCCCCATTTTGTGGAAACGGAACACGATGGGTTAGTATAAGTATCTTCAAAATTGGTTTAATGGTTTTAGCAAAAATACCATCCGCAAACCCCTAATCAAAACATCTTTAAAAAATACTTAGCTGCGGGTCAGAAACCCTGAAGGTAAGGCGGTGATAAGGTGTAAAACCCATTTTCAAAACTGCTTCACGATGTTTTATGGTGGGATACCCTTTGTTGCTGTGCCAATCGTACCCTGGATGCTCTTCGGCTATTTGCTTCATGTAATCATCACGATAGGTTTTTGCTAAGATGGATGCTGCCGCGATGCTGAAATATTTACCATCGCCTTCAACAATACATTGATGAGGTACCTTTTGATATTTGTTAAACCGGTTTCCGTCAATAATTAAGAACTGTGGAATAATAGATAACTTTTCAATAGCGCGGTGCATAGCCAGGAAGGAAGCGTTGAGGATGTTGATAGAATCGATCTCCAGGTTATCAACTGACGCAACCGCGTAAGCGAGGGCTTTTTGTTCTATCTCGATACGCAATTTATAACGCACCGTTTCAGACAATTGCTTGGAATCATTAAGCAGCATATGGTCAAAATCATTGGGCAATATCACAGCTGCAGCAAATACAGGCCCCGCCAAACAACCACGACCCGCCTCGTCACATCCAGCCTCAATAAACTCATGCTGATACCTGCTCAATAACATATTGCAAAAATATAGGAATGTTGCATTGTTAATTGCAATTGTTGAAAAATTGAAGTATTTATTTCTATAGTGATAGGGTCGAATCTGGGATATTCGAACAATTTTCAACCTTTTCTGCAACCAACCAAAACTTAAAATATCCTTAGCGTAAGCAAAGTAATATCATCAATTGGCTTACCCTTTATAATCAGATGCAAGTGGTCAAGCAAGGTTTGGTTAAACTTATCAGGGGATAGCTCCCCATTGTTTACTACAAAATTCAATAGCTTATCCTCGTTCCACAGTTTTGGGGTTGGTACATCATAATCCATTAACCCATCTGTATAATTAAATATCATGCTACCAGGCTCCACATCTACTTCGCCCTGGTTTAAAAATGGCAACTCGTCAAACGCGCCTATCATGGTAGTGCCCAATTTGAGTGGTATGGCACCCCCTTTATAATATAATATAGAGGGGTTGTGACCAGCGTTTATATAATTCAGCTTGCGGGTTTCTTCATTATATTTAGCCAAAAACAGGGTGATAAACCGCTCGCCTTTGGTATTTTTTAGAACGATCTGGTTTAAGCGGTCAACAACTGTGGTCAGGTCTTCTTCCACTGTGGCCCACGCGCGCAAACTGGCCTGGAAATTAGCCATAAGCAAGGCCGCTGAAATCCCCTTACCCGAAACATCCGCTATGCACCACAAAAATTCCTTTTCATTGATACGTATAAAATCAAAATAATCACCACCGATATTTTGATGCGGAAAATATTTTGCGCCTATTTCAACACCCGTTTCCTTATGCAGCCTTAACGGGATAAGCATATTCTGCACTTCCTGCGCCAGTTCCATTTCGCGTTTAAAACGCTCCGACTCCATCCTTTCGCGAAAAAGCTTCTTGTTTTCAAGCGCCACAACAATCACGTTGATCAATGTCTGGATAAAGTTCAGATCATTGTGAAGCATTTCGCCGCTGGTGTTAAATTCACCAATCAACGCAAAAGCTAAAGCTTTACTTTTTTGATAGATAGGTATAAAATAATCATACCTTTTAAGCAGGTAATCATCGTGCCCGGATAATGGTGCAGGCATTTTGATCTTATTCAATTTCTTACACGCCTGGTGTAATGATTTTGTACTCTCTATTTCACCCCCGTAGCTCGAAATACAAATAAAGCTTCCTTCGTGCTCTATCAAAAAACGCAATTTACCCACCTGCAGATAATTCTGCATAATAACCTCGAGCATCTGGATAAGTACAGGTGTCGAGATATTTTTGTTTATAGCCCTTGTAACCTCAAGCAATGAGTTCAATTCAGACTGTCTTTTAAGCAGCAGCCTTATTAACTCATCCTCACCTGAAATTTCCTCGATATTTTGCATTAGCGGTTTAGAAGACAGACCAAAATAGTGAAATTAAATTTTTAAATACGTGTACTTTGTGATTTTATATCAAATGCGTCTCTCAAGCCCACAGTTACCAGGTTAAAGGCATATACCATTAGCATAATAGCCAAGCCTGGCAGTATGGCAAGATAGGGAGAATTCATAATAATATAACCATAATGTTCCTTTATCATACTTCCCCAGGTAGGCATTGGCGGCTGAGCGCCAAAACCCAAAAAACTAAGCCCCGCCTCTAGCAATATTGCCGATGCAAAATTGGATGATGCCAGTACCAGAATTGGCCCGATAATGTTGGGCAAAATATGGCGCCGGATGATCCTGGCGTTATTAAAACCCATTGACCTGGCTGCCTCAATAAATTCTACCTGTTTTAAACTTAGTACCTGCCCCCTTACCAGCCGGGCAACTTCAACCCACATAGACAGGCCCACAGCAATAAATATTTGCCATAATCCCTTTCCCAAAGCAAACGATATAGCAATAACCAGCAATAAGGCCGGCAAAGCCCACAATATATTCATCAGCCAGCTTAATGAAGCATCAATCCATCCGCCAAAATAACCGGCTACCGCGCCAACCGTAACACCAAGCAATAAACTAATAATTACCGACATGATACCAACCGCCAATGACACACGGGCGCCCAAAATAAGGCGGCTTAACAAATCGCGACCATAAATATCTGTACCAAGCCAAAAAGTTTTTTTAATGATATTATCTTTATAGATGCGTGCTTTAAAACGTTCGCATAAAGCCTGGCTCACTGCAAATGTGCGACAATTTTTGCCGGGCGAAAAGCAAAATGTAACATTGCCATCTTTATAAATTGGTTTTTGCCCCGTTACTATTTCAAAAATATTATATGAAGTTATTACAGGTTTGTCCTCATCTCCAATGTATTCATCAACGTATATAGAATCCTTAACAAAATGATACCCTGTTATGGGTACGTTCTTGTAAAAATCAGGCTGACCAAATAGCATTTTACTGAAAATATTTACCGTATCTACCGGTTCGCTTTTCCGCATACGTAGCATGGTGAATTGAGCCCCCGGTTTTTTTATACTAAGCTGGATGGTCATATTATTTGCCAACGGGGTCGAATCTGGCATTACCAGATAGCCCAATATGGCAATAAGTACTGAAAGAATAATAAATACGAGGCCGGCAACAGCAATTTTATTACGCTTGAATGCTTTCCAGGTGCGTTGGGATGGAGTTAATTCGGCCAAGTATTTTATCGTAGATCAGTTGGCTAAATATCGTTTATTTAAGTACAAAAACAAAGTTTTTATCTAACCGTGCGGCCTTTCCAAACATATTTGCTGGTATTGCCCATCAGACCGATGTACACAAAATAAATAATATGGATTGGTATGAGCAATATAAGCAACCCAACCAGGTTTGCACGTTTAAAAAATGCAGTTATCGGCAACAATAATGCTGCTTCAAATAGAAACTTTAATAAAAACTGAACTGCAAACAGCTTAAGGAAATAAATATTATAAAAGCCCAAACCCGCATTTATCAGCATAGAAAGATTAAATAGCCAGATAGCAACAGCTAATGCCACTATTTTTTTATCCTTGTATTTGGTTGATTTTGATGCCCAGCGACGTCTTTGCTGTAAAAATTCATTTAGTGTGTGCTTAGCATGAGTGTAAACCACGGCGTCTCTTTTCTTTAAAAACCCTATCCGGTTTGGATAAAGTTCTGCAACCTTTTGCAACAACAGTTCATCATCGCCCGATGCCAGATCGTCAATTCCTTTAAATCCGCCCACTTCATAAAACACATCTTTACGATAAGCAAAATTGGCTCCGTTACAGGTTGACGCCCTGCCATTACCAATAAATGCGGCGCCGATACCAATTAGGTATGAAAACTCCAGCGTTTGCATGTATTCAAATAATGAACGCTCCTCAAAATAGGTAACCGGCGATGAGATCATAACCAAATTACTTGTTTCATAATAGTCTACTACGGATGATAGCCATTTGCTGCCCATGCGGCAATCAGCATCGGTAGCTATCATCAACTCGCCCGTGGATAGGTCTATAGCTTTAGCAATGGCTTTTTTCTTGTAAGAATTAAGGGGTTGATCTTCTTGAAGCTGTAACAACTTAACACCCCGGTCAGCATAACCCCGGATGATATCGGCCGTACAGTCGGTTGAGTGATCGTCAACAATAATTATCTCGGTTAAGTGTTTCGGATAATCTTGCGCCAAGACATCATCAATGGTGTAGCTTATCCTCGCCTCTTCATTCCGGGCGGCTATTAATACGGTCACTTTTGTAATACCAGCATTTAAGTTGGCCCGGGGGCGCTTCAGGCTTGCCCATCCTTTAATAAGATAAACAACCACTAAAAGGTACAGGCCTGTAAGCAGTAACGATATGCAACTATGAAGCGCGATCAAAGAATCTGAGTTTTAAAACGAATACGGAGCCTAATATAGCTGGAATGATCAGATTTATCAGCCAAATGGACGAAACTGCCGCCATTACCGCTATCTTTTGATCAGTAATATAAATAAAAAAAATGGAAGCTGTGAAATTTCGCACACCAATATCAAGCAGATCAAGCGAAGGTAAAGCCGATTGTATAAAGAACAGGATAAATACCATCATCATCATCGGGAAAAGTGGGATCTGCGGCATGAGCAAATGAATGACCAAATAGTATTGAAATGAAAAAACAAAAAAACGTGCCAGGCAAAACCACATGATATTGAGTAATTCCCTTGTTTTATATCTACCTAAAATATCAAAAAAACGATGATAATTTTTGAGGAAGCTAATGCGGTTCAACAAAGTTACCAGCCATCCGATATTGAAATAAAATACCAACAGCAAAATCATAAAACCAACAGCGACAACCGACAAAGCGGAAGCTACCAGGATATTGACAGGGTGAAATGTAAAAGCAAACCACATCAGCGCAAGCAACCCCAAAACGTTGGTGATCACATTTTGCCCGAATGAACCTACCGCCATGGCAAATACGCCATGTATGCGTTTGCGGTTTGGTAAAAACATTACCCTGCCACCATATTCACCTAAACGGTTGGGCGTGAATATTGCCCAGGTTAACCCGCAAAATACACCCTCAATAGCCTCCCAGGTAGTAATGCTGACCAGTTCGCGTGTAAGGTATTTCCATTTAACCGACTCCAATACCCAGTTTACGATCATCAGCATAAAAACAAATGACATGGTTACGATAACCTGGTTTTGCCTGATATGCCCTATTAAGGTTTGAAATTGCTTTAGATTGGTATTATTATTTATTCGGTGATAAATAAAGATCGCTGCTAAAACCAATATGATAGCTTTTAGCAGGAGCGAGAATATTTTTTTGGCAGCGGCGGTCAATCCTAAAAATTTGTGCAATGTTACAAAAAAAGCGGGGCAAGCTAATAGCCTGCCCCGATCAACAATGTTTTATATGATTTGTTTATTTAAGTCGTGGTTTTAAAAATGCCAAGGTATTAGCATAAGCATCCTTAGTTGCTTCGCTATTATAAATAGGATTACTCGGATTGGCAAAACCGTGATCGGCATCATACTGGTGAAGTTCCAGTTTCTTGCCTGTGGCCTTCATATCGTCTGCAAATTTGGCAACAACTTTTGGATTGATCCAGCCGTCCTTGTTGGCAAAATTGCCCAGCACATCCGCATTTAATGTTTTCAATTTGCTCAGATCTTGCTCAGGCATACCATAGTACATCACGCAGGCCACATCCTGTTTACCGGCCAAAAGACTTGCCTGCAAGCTCCAGCCACCGCCAAAGCACCAGCCAAGGGTGGCAATATGCGCCTTTGGCCCCACATAAGCTATAGCACCATTAATGATAGCCCTTGCCCTGGCATCTGTAACCAACTGCATCAGTTTACCAGCGTCCTCGCGGGTAGTAGCCACCTTGCCATCATAAAGGTCAATATCAATGATGTTTACATTGCCCAGGTCATTGTATAATTTTTCTGATTCGTGCTTTACAAAATCATTCAGGCCCCACCACTCGTGTATTACGAAAAGATAATTATTGGTTGGGCTTTTTGCTTTAAATTCGAAAGCACCAGCATCCTTGCCATCGGCAGTTTTGTAAGTGATGGGTTTACCAATGCTGCTTTGGAAGTGATATGGCCTTGGGTTACTATGTGACAATACAAATTTCTTGTCAGAGGCAAGCATGGCGAATTTCCGGGTTGCAGATTCTGGCTGACTGCAACAAACGGTCATTTTGCTTTGACTGAAAGCAATTACGCTACACAAAAGCATTAAAGTTAAAAGGAATAGTTTTTTCATGATGATTATTTTTTAGGTTATTTTCAGAGGATAATGGATGTTTGAACAACCAATATTAACATTAATTTGTTTGAATTGACATGGAAAGATTGTAAAATCAACCGACCTATCTAATACGATGAAGATTCTGCATAACGTTGCTTAAAGCAGGAAAATTTTTTAATGACGTACGTTAATTTAAATCTAATGACGCAGTTGTCATTCCGAACTCTGGATCACCCCAAAATTTCCTTAATATCATCAGCCGATAGCGACTTGATAAAGCTCTCTTCGGTGGTAATCAACGATTGGGCAACTTTTAGTTTGCGGCGCTGCAGGGCAAGTATCTTTTCTTCTACCGAATCTTTAGTTATAAACTTATAGATGAATACATTTTTTGTTTGCCCTATGCGATGCGTACGATCAATGGCCTGTTGCTCTACTGCCGGGTTCCACCATGGATCAAGGATGAAAACATAGTCGGCTTCAGTAAGGTTCAAGCCTACTCCACCGGCTTTTATAGAAATTAAGAACACTCTGGTTTTTCCATCTTCCTGGAAACGCTTCACCACATCGCCGCGATTTTGCGTGCTGCCATCCAAATACACATAAGGGATGCCTTCTGTATCGAAATAATTGCGATAAATAGTTAGTTGTTTTACAAATTGCGAGAATATCAATACTTTATGCCCGCCTTCGAGCACGTTTGCAAGTGTATGTACCACATCCTCAAACTTACCCGAATCACCTTCGTAGTCTGCATCTATCATTGACGGGTGATTTGCTATTTGCCTTAGTTTGATCAGTCCCTGCAAAACCTGTATCTGCGTTTTAGCAAAAGTGCCATCTTCCAAACTTTTCAGCAATTCATTGCGGTACTCTGATTTTACCTTTTCATAAACGCTTGCCTGCTCATCACTCATTTTGCAGTAGAAAAGAGTTTCTGTTTTAGGCGGTAATTCGGTTGCTACCTGCTCCTTTGTACGGCGCAAAACAAAGGGCTTTATCAGCGCCTGCAATTTGCGGGCTTTGTCTTCATCCTTCTTCTTTTCGATAGGGGTAACAAACTCATTCTGGAAAAACTGCTGGCTGCCCAACAAACCGGGGTTAATGAATGACATTTGTGTCCAAAGATCGTTTACCGAGTTTTCTACCGGCGTACCGCTCAATATCAGCTTAAAGCGTGATTTAAGCAACTTCACCGATTGATATGACTTAGACGAAGGGTTTTTAATATTCTGGCTTTCATCCAGGATAATATAATCAAAGAAATAGGTTTTAAACAAATCAATATCTATCCGGGTAATACCATACGTAGTGATCACCACATCATAATTGGTAAATACCTCTGGCGATTTATACCGCATTGTGCCGGTATGTACCATCATGCGCAGTTTGGGTGTAAACTTTTTAGCCTCGTTTAGCCAGTTATAGATAAGCGAGGTTGGCATAATGATAAGTGATGTGCTTTTGCTGCCCGCTGCCTCTGTATCCTCTTTATGTTTTTGCAGCAAAGCAAGGGTCTGTATGGTTTTACCCAATCCCATGTCATCAGCAAGGCATCCGCCAAAATGATAGTTCTGCAAAAAATGAAACCAATTGAAGCCTGCCTTTTGATATGGCCTCAAATGACCTTTAAAACCAACAGGCATGGCAATATCACCCATTTCCTCGTAATCAGTTAACTTTTGTAGCTTCCGGCTCATGGTTACACCGGCCAACTCTCCTTCGGCCAGTTCATTTACCAGGCCAATGTGATGACGCCGCAGTTTAAGTGCATCTGTTCCCTCTGAAAAGTGTAGCAGGTTACCATATTGTGAGAACCATTTCTCGGGGATCACGGCTATTTCACCATTTGGTAATGTAAATTCTTTTTTGTGGTTAAGGATGTGATTTTTTAACTGGATAAAGGGTATCCTATACGGGCCGAAATACACAACTGCATAAATATCAAACCAATCGTTATTCTCTTTAACCTCTAAATCTATCTTGCTGCTGCCAAACAAATAGCGTTTTTGCCCTTCAGGCTGCTCAATCTCAAAGCCTTCGGCCAGCAATTCGTCATGATGCTGATTAAGCCATTCAAACACCGAAAATGAACGGTCGATATCGTCCTGGCTTCCGGTAACTTCCAGGTTTTGAAACAAAGTAGATACGGTTTGCAGGCCCCATCCTTCCAACAAGTTCAATTTATTTTTTTCCCAGGTAACCGACCGTTTTATGCGATGGAACAGGTAATTATCTCCATCACGTTCCATCCTTACCGAAACATGCCTGCCATCGCCATAAGGAAAAATATAACCTGCGTATTTAAAATAAAGCTGTAGCTGAGAGATGCCACCATCTACATAAATGGGTTTTAATACTGGAGTTGCCTCGTGCTTTTCAGTATTGATGGTAAAACCCTCTGCATATACATTATGCTTTTCTATCAACGGAGCAACAAATTTTTCAAAATATGATTGCTCGGACGAGCGCGGTATTGCAATATAACGTTTATTTAAAAACGGGAATAGCTTTTTACCTTCTATCTCTTTATCAAAATAATAAAGGGTATCATCCATTAACATCCATGCCGGGTGATTGCAAATGATCTCGGCATTTTTAAACATGAATTCAATGCGCATGCCCTGGTATTTAATGGTTGGAAAATACCTGATCTCTGTATCGTCACGCCTGAAGTGGAACAATACCGAAGCTGCTTCCTCTGCAATTTGCAGCTTGCGTTCGGCCGGATATCCTTCCTTACTCATTGAGTACATTTGCTTGCAGGGCAAAAGCGCCAAAGCCTCGGCCATGCGCTTCTCTATTTTAGGCCTTATGGTATCAAAAAGCTGCTCATTAAATATTTTGCTGAAGAACTCAAAAGGACGTATGGGCTTTTTGTAGAACTTTTTGATGATGTGGCCCTGCTCCATCTCCTCCAGTATGCGCACCAACTTAAAGTCGGTTTCGTCTAAATATTGACTGAATTCTTTGGCTGTATTGGAGAAAAGGCGTTGGTAGGTTAATGAAAACTCGCCGTTTGGATTTAACTGAACAATGTGTGGTTCAATTACATACGACAAATACTCATGCCGGCAAACGGCATAGATTATCTGACATGGCTTTGAACTATCGACTCTTAACATTCCCTATTTGTGAAAAATTAAGAGAAGCTACATCAACAAAAAAATTCAAACCTAATTAGAATTTGCAGCATTTGAAAGGATTTGGTGTTAAATAATTGTTAACATGTAAATCTCTTTAGCCAACAGTTATTAGTTTTAATATGGTGTGGCAATTAAACCCACCATATAGCATGGGCCAATTAATAAAGTTTATGTAGTACAAAGTAAAAATACCGGTTTTGCGTGACCATTTTTATTAATTTTACTGCTGTACATAATATGATGATACATGCTTTTAGAAAATAGTTATGCTGCTATAATAGCCGAAATAAAGACCGAAATAGAAACAGACAGATTAAAAGCATCTATCTCTGTCAATCAACATCTGCTGGTATTGTATTGGAAAATTGGTAACATTATATTGCAGCAGCAAAATGCTGAAGATTGGGGAACGAAGGTTATTGAAAGACTATCCAAT
>JAQBOK010000264.1 GCA_028288085.1 Mucilaginibacter sp. | reverse complement strand
TATAAAAAGATCACTACCAATATGCTTTTATCAAATCAGCTGCCTTCATTTTCGGGTTTAGGAACGGCATACAATGATATACAAACCCCAATTACAAACGCTGGTGAAATGACCAATACCGGTATTGATATCGGCATTACTTCATATAACATACGCGATAAGGATTTCAACTGGAAAACAAACATAACAGTTAGCCATTATAAAAATGTACTCAACAGGCTTAATAATCCAACGGCTACATTGTCTGGGATATTTAATGAGTATGGAACCAGTAACTTAACTTCTCTTACATCACCTGGTGGCTCCATAGGTACATTTTATGGTTTCGTAACAGACGGGCTTTTCAGAACCCCGGCTGAATTAGCCAAAGGCCCTATCCCAACAGGATTAACTGTTTCACCTGGTTCTTTATGGCTTGGCGATATCCGGTATAAGGATCTGAATGGTGACGGTGTAATTGACGATAAAGATGAGCGTGTTATAGGCGATCCTAATCCTAAATTTACTTACGGCTTTACCAACACCTTTAATTACAAAGGTATTGATCTGTCAGTTTTCTTATACGGAAGCTACGGTGGCCAGATATTAAACTACACCCGCAGGCAAACAGAAGCAATGACAAGTGCTTTCAATAACCAACTGGTTACCGTATTAGACCGTTATACACCAACAAATACCACTTCTAATATTCCAAGATATAATCAGTGGACCAATAATAACATCAAAATATCCGACCGTTATATTGAAAGTGCTTCTTATCTGAGAATTCAGAATTTGGCAGTTGGCTATAGCATACCAAAAAGCATACTCGGCAAGGCGAAAATTACCTCTGCCAGATTTTATGTTTCTGTTCAAAACCTGTACACATTTACCAAGTACACCGGTTACGATCCTGAGTTAGGTGCACTTAATTCGCAAATAGGGTTTATGAATGTAGACAATGGCCACTACCCCGTACCACGCACTTTCACAGTAGGTACTAATATTCAATTTTAATTAAGTTAAATACTAAGCAAGATGAAAATAAAGATCATATTCTTAATGTTTGTAACGATTTGCCTTGGGATATCCTGTAAAAAAGACTTCCTGGTGCATCCGTCAACAACAAGCCCCACTACCGATAACTATTATACCACTGCTACGCAGGTAAATGGTGCCACCGGTATATTATACAATAATGTTTGGGGCGATTGGTTCGATAAAGCTTTTATATCAGTAGGTGATGTTTTAGGCGGCACCGTAACCGGTACACAGGGTAACTCCCAGTACAACTCATTCTATAATTTCCAGATTCAAAGTACAGATGGTTTGGTATCCAGTACCTGGAATTCATGTTATAAGGCCGCTGGACAGGCATCGGTTTTGATACAAACTTTTAAAACCAAAAAAACTCAATTGGGTAGTAATACCGGATTTTTGGATGTAGGTATTGCCGAAGCCAGGTTTATTCGCGGGTTTGCTTATTTTTATATAGCCCGTACATTCGGCGATGCCCCGATAGTGGACAACCCTTTGGATCTGACAAAACCGGGTGCCTACCTGGTGCCCCGTTATCTTCAAAAGGATGTATTACGTTTCGCTTTGGAGGATCTCCAGGCTGCTGAAGCGGCTCTTCCTGAGGTTTCTTATCAGGACGGACGCGTTACTAAATATGCTGCAATGGGTTTGGAAGCTAAGATCTATCTTTACCTTAAAGATTATGCAAATGCTGCGGCAAAAGCTAAAGCTGTAATTGACTATGCCAACGGCGCTGGTGCAGGCAAATTGGGATTAAACAGCGATTATAATGCAATGTTTACATCATCCACCGTTGCCAATACTAATAACATTGAGAATTTATTCTCATTAAGGTGGTTAGCTTCTATGGGTTGGAATGGTGGAAACAGGTATTCAATTTATGTTGCACCACAACCGCTTGTTCACCCAAAACCAACAGGTGGTAATGGCTATTCTGCCGTGGTGCCATCATTAGATATGTTAAATAACACTACAGGATATGAGGCTGCTGACAAAAGACGCGGATGGTCTGTAATGCAGCAGGGATTTCACAAGGCTGCCTGGGTAAATGATAATTTCCCAACCGGGTTTACCTATGATACAACCGGCAGAACTACTGATGACCATTTTATATTTACAGGTACACGCTCAAATATCCAGAAATATGTAGTTGGTCCTAACAGGGCTGATGAACCGGTTACCCCGGATGGACACACCAGCATGCCTACTTATATACTTCGCTATGCCGATGTATTGCTTATTTATGCCGAGGCTGTATTAGGCGGCAGCGGTTCAACATCTGATGCTGCGGCATTAAAGGCCTTTAATGCGGTGCACAACCGTGCAGGTTTAACCAGCCTGACAAGCATTACAGAAGATGATATTTTACATGAACGAAAGGTAGAGTTTGCTTATGAGGGTGATTACTGGTTTGATATTCAGCGGCAGGGATTTACCAAAGCGCAGCAGATCATTGCTTCGCAGGAGCGGGGTACATTGGATGGAAACGGCAAGCTCACCAGCTTTAAAGCCGCATTAACACAAGCACAAATGTTTTTACCTCCGCCGCAGTCAGAAACTGTTCAGGATCCAAAATTGCTTGAGCCGGCAGTTCCATATTATAAATAGTGACAAACAACATTAAAATATAATGAAGATGAAAAAATTAGTAAACCTATTGATTGTCCTGCTCACGTTTGCTGGCAGTGCATCAATGATAACATCGTGCACCAAAGAAGCTGAAAAGCCTGCTGCCGCCTCATCAAATCCGAAAGCAGATAAGCTTGACCCGGATTCGGCCAAAGGCGGTTCAGCGTTAACATTAACAGGCAGTGGCCTCGGTCAGATACAATCCATAGTATTTGAAAAAGGGAATGTTACGGCCCCGTTCAATACAGTGTTTAATACCGATAAGGCACTGATATTCAGAGTTCCTGATACAGCAAATGGTGGTAGTCAAAATATTATCATTACCAATAAACTGGGTAAGGTGCTAAAGGTGCCATTTATTGTAATTGCACTTCCGGTTATTTCATCGGTATCTAATTACAATTTTACCAGCGGCACAAGTATTACTATTGACGGTAATAACCTGGGCGACGTAGTATCAGTAAAATTTGTAGGGTCGGCTGATGCAATTACCATCGTATCAAAAACAAAGAAGGAGTTAGTGATCACCATGCCAACCAATAGTTCGGTTGCGGGAGCGCCATTAATCATTACCAACTCAACCGGGCCTGTTACTACAACGCAGGTATTTGAGAATCTGGATAAAGCCTACAAAATATTTACAGATGGCTACGGTACCGATGGTTGGGCAAATAACTCATGGGGGCCTGCACAGATATCCAGTACGGTATCTAAATCAGGGACCAGCTCTTTTGCCGCAACTTATGCAAAAGGTAACTGGAGCCAGGATGGTTTCTCCAATTGGGGAAACGGCTTTGCAAGCAATCCTTCTTATAAATATCTGGCATTCTGGCTTAAAGGCGGATCGGAAGATTATACGCTTTATATTACCGGGGATAAACGTGCAGGCGGTTTCGGTAACTCGGACGTATCTGTACCTATTACCGTACCAGCTAATGTTTGGACTTATTTTAAAATACCGCTTACCACGCTTGACCTGTGGAATAAAGGAACACCGTTCAACCAGTTAGGCTGGTGGATAAAGGGGCCTAATGACCAGGATGAGACCTTCTATTTTGATGATGTGATTGTGGTAAATCAATAGAATGAATTTAGTAGAGTAGTTGATAATTTATGCCATCATCGGTAAAGCTTATGCAAAACTGGTGGTGGCTTTTTAAACGGGATATTGATCCGGTTAAAAGAAATTTAGGACGAGCTTAATTACCTAATTAATAATTACCTAATTAAAATTGTTAAATTCGTATTACTTAGTTGATGTTTTTGCACACCTAAAATTTAAGATATGACAAGTAATGTGATGCGGGAAATAACCCCTTTGACGCCGAGTGATTGTTTTACTATTTTTTCTCGTGTTAAACAGAAATTTGATTTTCCTCTGCATTATCACGAAGAGTATGAACTTAACCTGATCTTGCATGCAAAGGGCGCCAAAAGAGTTGTTGGGGGCCATATCGAGATGATTGATGACCTGGAGCTGGCATTGATAGGGCCTAATCTTTACCACGCCTGGTTTACACATCAATGCCAAAGCGAGGAAATAACAGAGGTTACCATCCAGTTTCATAAAGATCTTTTTGATGAAAAGTTTTTAAAAAGAAACCAGCTTAGTTTTGTAAAAGGCATGCTTGAACGG
The DNA here is from genome assembly GCA_028288085.1 of Mucilaginibacter sp. GTDB lineage: Bacteria > Bacteroidota > Bacteroidia > Sphingobacteriales > Sphingobacteriaceae > Mucilaginibacter. The sequence continues at coordinate 15,982 of JAQBOK010000264.1, read as the reverse complement.
TCTCAAAGAGGTATATTATTTTCTTCGGAAACGGTGCTGGCGGTTAAAGAAAGGTTATTGTCGTTAGAGAAAAAAACCGGTTTTGACTCTGTACTTGAACTGCTTTCCATTCTGCACGATCTTTCTATATCACGCAACACGCGTACACTTTCTGACCCAAGTTTTACTACCGAAAAATTTTACTACAACAGCAGGCGTATCGAAAAAGTGTTTGAGTTTATGAACAATAACTACAATAAGCAGGTATCTCTGGCCGAAGTATCCCGGATTGCCAATATGCCGGAAGCTTCTTTCAGCCGTTTTATAAAAAAGCGTACCGGTAAAACATTTATCGATAGTTTGAACGAAATAAGGCTTGGCCACGCTTCGAGAATGCTTATAGATACCACTAATACAGTAGCCGAGATAGCCTATAAATGCGGTTTCAACAACATCTCAAATTTCAACAGGATCTTTAAACGTAAAAAGTTTTGTATCCCCAAGGAGTTCAGGGAAACCTATACAGGTAACAGGGTTTTTATTTAGGTTTTACGGACAATAAAAGTTCTGGCAAATTAATGAAACAGACTAGTCGCTGATCACAAAAGGTTAAAATAGTATTAGAGAAGTGTTGTCAATAAATCTATTTTAGATAAGACCAAATTATAGCCTGATTTGCATTTTTTAGAATTATAGGTGATTGAAATAAACTGAAAATTCAATAAAATGAATTGATTGCCCTGTGATAATTTTCAACCCTGCGGATCATGGTTCAAAACAAAAACCAAATTGTATAAATGAGATTATCTGTTATAGATATTGCTATTATCCTGCTCTACCTTTCAAGCACTATATTCATTGGATTATGGTATCGCAAAAAGGCCCGTCAGAATAAGGAAAGCTACATGCTTGGCGGCCGGTCGTTACCCTGGTATAAACTGGGTTTAAGCGATGCATCTGATATGTTTGATATCAGCGGTACCATGTGGATGGTAAGTCTTTGCTTTGTTTATGGTATGAAAAGCATTTGGATACCCTGGCTGTGGCCGGTATTTAACCAGGTGTTTTTAATGATGTACCTGTCACGGTGGCTGCGACGCTCCAATGCCTCTACTGGCGCCGAATGGCTCGCGACAAGGTTCGGCAAAACAGGGCCTGGAGTAGGTAGTTCACAGATAGTTGTCATCGCATTTGCGTTATTGAGCTGCCTGGCTTTTATGGCTTATGGCTTTATCGGGCTTGGCAAGTTTATCGAAATATTTGTGCCTTGGGATATGATCAAAGGCTATATACCATTCCACGTGGCACCGCAATATGTGCCGCATGTATACGGTATTATCTTTACCCTGTTTGCTATGTTCTACTCCATCCTTGGCGGGATGCACAGTATAGTGGTGGGCGATATGGTGAAATACGGCATCATGACGGTAGCGTGTATCTGGATAGGATTTATTGCTGCCGGGCAACTGAGCAGTCACCATTTAAATGTTCCGGACGGCTGGTTCAGCCCTTTTTTTGGTAAACATCTTGGACTTGATTGGTCGCATATTATTGTGGAGGTAAATGCCAAAATCAAAAGCGACGGCTATTCTCTTTTCGGCATCTTTTTTATGATGATGACTTTTAAAGGATTTTTTGCAGCATTGGCTGGCCCTGCACCAAACTACGATATGCAGAAGATACTCTCCACCCGCTCACCAGAAGAGGCGAGTAAAATGAGCGGGTTCGTAAATATCATTTTGCTGCCTATCCGTTACACACTTATTATAAGTCTTACCGCACTGGGCCTGATTTACTATCACCAGATGAATTTAGGGGACGCATCAGGCGGTATAGATTTTGAAAGGATATTACCGGCCGTTATTAATAATTTTCTCCCGGTTGGGTTAGTAGGCCTGTTGCTGGCGGGTTTGTTAGGCGCTTTTATGAGCACCTTCAGCGGTACGATGAATGCTGCCCAGGCTTACATCGTGAATGATATTTATATCAAATACGTCAACCCCGCAGCATCCACCAAAAAAATTATCAGCATGAATTACCTGGTGGGTGTTATTGTAGTAGCGACAGGCGTATTCCTTGGATTTTTTATAAAAGATGTTAATACAATCCTTCAAATCATCGTATCCGCTTTATATGGAGGATATATAGCTTCAAACGTGTTAAAATGGCATTGGTGGCGTTTCAATGCGACCGGCTTTTTCTGGGGTATGCTCGCCGGAATCCTCGTCGCACTGCTATTTTGGGCCCTTACCAAGTTCGATGTAATCCCCGAGGGGCAATTATTATACTGGTTCCCTGTATTGTTCGCGGTATCCCTTGCCGCGTCTATTGGCGGTTCTTATCTATCCCCGGCAACGGATGAAATAGTGTTGAAATCATTTTATAAAAACGTGCGCCCATGGGGTTTTTGGGAGCCGGTTAAGCTTGCGGTTTTGGCCGATGACCCTTCCTTTCAGTCCAATAAAAACTTTAAACTGAATATGTTCAACGTGGTGATAGGCACCATTGCACAATGCTGCCTCACCATACTACCTATGTACCTGGTATTATCACAGCACATGCCGCTTCTTTATACTATAGGCATTTTAGCGGTGGCTATTATTATATTGAAAAAGACCTGGTGGGATAAATTAAAAGACTATTAATTATATGACTGAATTTGAAAAAAGGCTTCGTCAGTTGGAGGATAGTTATCAGCAACTGATAACCAAACCCAATATAAAGCAGGAAATAGGTAACGGTATTTTTGACCGTTATCAAAACCCGATATTAACTGCCGCGCATGCACCGGTTTTTTGGCGGTATGACCTTAACCCACAAACCAACCCCTATCTTATGGAGCGCTTTGGTATCAACGCGGCATTTAATGCAGGCGCTATTAAGTGGGCCAATAAATATTTATTGGTAGTAAGGGTAGAGGGATTGGACCGAAAATCATTTTTCGCTGTTGCCGAGAGTCCAAATGGGGTAGACAACTTTACTTTTTGGGATTACCCTATTGATCTTCCCCAAACGGATGAACCCGATACCAATGTGTATGACATGCGCCTTACTGAACATGAAGATGGCTGGGTATACGGTTTGTTTTGCACAGAACGCCGCGATCCCGATGCGCCTGCATCAGACCAATCAATGGCCGTGGCCGCGTGTGGCATAGCACGCACAAAAGATATGATAGAATGGGAGCGATTGCCAGACCTGGTAACCAATTCGCCCCAGCAAAGGAACGTGGTATTGCACCCCGAGTTTGTGGAAGGTAAATACGCATTATACACACGTCCGCAGGATGGTTTTATCAGTGCAGGAACAGGTGGGGGCATAGGCTTCGGCTTAACCGAAAGTATGGAAGATGCGGTGATCGATGAGGAAACAATTATCGATAACAAGAACTATCATACCGTTTACGAAGCCAAAAATGGACAGGGGCCAACGCCTATTAAAACAATAAATGGATGGCTGCACCTTGCCCATGGTGTACGCAATACGGCTGCAGGCTTAAGGTATGTACTTTATATGTTCATGACCGATCTGGATGATCTGACCAAAGTGCTGTATAAGCCGGCGGGTTATTTTTTAGCGCCAGAAGGTGAAGAAAGAATAGGAGACGTGTCTAACGTAGTGTTTAGTAATGGATGGATAAAAGATAATGACGATACCGTTTACATCTATTATGCATCGTCTGATACCCGGATGCACGTAGCTGTAAGCACAGTTGATAAACTATTGGATTACGTGATGAATACACCGGAGGACGGGCTGCGTTCATCCCTGTCGGTAAATTCGTTGAACCGGATAATTGATAACAACAAGAATTTTTTACGCGCCGAAAAGGATGCGGTGATCCAGGCCAGCTAAAGAACAATGAATAAAGCGGATACTGTGCAGCAGCAGCTGGATATTTATAAGAGCGAGCTTAATACTGAATTAGGTAATATTTTGGACTATTGGATAAACAATACAAAGGATACTGCCTGTGGTGGCTTTTATGGTAAGATTGATAATGATAACCGGGTTATTGAAGGTTCACCAAAGGGATCAGTTTTAAATGCGCGTATCCTATGGAGTTTTTCGGCAGCTTTTAACCTGTTAGGTAAAAAAGAATATTTGGAAATAGCCAACCGTGCTTACCAGTACATTACTGACCACATTATAGATGAAGAGTACGAGGGTGTTTACTGGACAGTTGATTATGAAGGCAATAAATTAGACACAAAAAAGCAAGTATACGCAAGCGCATTCACAATTTATGCGTTCAGCGAATATTATAAAGCAACCGGTATAGAAGCTGCCCTGAATGAAGCAGTCGCTTTATTTTGGCTTTTGGTTGATAAAAGTTTTGATCAGCATAAAACGGGCTATCTTGAAGCCTTTGCCCGGGATTGGCAGCCTGCAAATGATCTGCGATTAAGTGCCAAGGATGCCAACGAGAAAAAGACGATGAACACGCATCTGCATGTGTTGGAAGCCTATACCAACCTTTACCGGGTGTGGCCCGATGAAACTCTCAAAACGCATATTGTGATCTTGCTGAATAACTTCATGGATCATTTTATTAATCCTGAAAGTGGTCATCTGAATTTGTTTTTTGATGAGGATTGGAATAAGCGGTCAACCCTGGTTTCCTATGGTCATGATATTGAAGCAACCTGGCTTTTGCTTGAATCGGCAGAAGTGGTCAAAGATATCCAGCTGATCAAAAGGCTTAGAAAATCTGCTGTGGAGATAAGCGAAGCGACCATAGAAGGAATGGATATTGATGGTGGTTTATGGTACGAATATGAACCGGATGATGATCATTTGGTAAGAGAAAAACATTGGTGGGTGCAGGCCGAAGCCATGGTTGGTTTTTTTAACACCTGGCAAATTACCGGGGATGAGAAATACCTCGATCTGTCTGTGAGGAATTGGGGTTTTGTAAAAAGTAAAATATTAGATAAGAAAAATGGAGAGTGGTTTTGGGGTGTAAATGAAAACGGACAGGTGATGAGCGCCGAAGATAAAGCGGGCGTATGGAAATGTCCTTATCATAACAGCAGGGCCTGTATGGAGATCATTAAAAGAATAGGTTAAACAGCTAAATAAATGAAAAATATAAGAAAAACAGGCATTATGCTTTTTGTAACGTTACTGGCAATTTACTCATGTAAAAAAGATCCGGCCGGAAACAAAACAACTACTAACACTAACACAGTTCCGCCATCAACAGGCAATACACCCGAAACAATTGTGAAGGGCACCGATCCGGATAACGCCCTCACACAGGGCTTTTTTCTGGACAATTCATGGCAGGCAAAAACGTTTGTTGCCCCAACCACGCAGGATATAACTAAGCCGCCGGTTTCCAGTATCACGGTGAGTATAGATCTGAGCAAGGTCATCACCAAAGTATCCCCTTATTTGTTTGGTAATAATACCAACCCTTTTATGGGGCAGTTTGTTGATCAGCCGGTTTTAATGAGCAATCTAACCACCTTATCACCAAATATTTTAAGGTTTCCGGGCGGCAGTCTTTCTGATATTTATTTCTGGAATGGGACTAACCAGGCTCCGGCTGATGCGCCGCCGCAACTGCTGGATCTTAACGGTACATCATCCGCGGCAGGATATTGGTATGGAAACAACACAGCCAGCTGGACATTTACGCTGGATAATTACTATAAAGTACTGCAGCAAGTGCACAGTACCGGTTTGATCACTGTAAACTATGGCTATGCGCGATATGGCACCGGTGCGCACCCTGACCAAGCCGCGGCCCACCTGGCTGCTGATTGGGTAAGGTATGATAAAGGCCGTACTAAATACTGGGAAATAGGTAATGAGAACTTTGGGACCTGGGAAGCCGGGTATCGCATTAACACCACGAACAACCATGACGGTCAGCCTGCCATGCTCACACCTGATTTATACGGCACCCATTTTAAAGTATTTGCCGATTCAATGCGTGCCGCGGCTAAAGAGACAGGCGCCACTATTCAAATAGGCATAGTATTGACCGAAGCTAATGATAACATAGGAGGTTGGAATGCCGGCGTGCTGGCAGCAGCAGGTAACTCGGCCGATTTTTTTGTGGTGCACAATTATTACACGCCTTATCAGCAAAACTCAACACCCGATGTTATTTTAAGCACACCTGTTCCGGTCACAAAATCAACAATGGATTGGGTTAAAAGTAGCGTGCAAGGTGCTGGTGTAACACAAAAACCTGTAGCCATGGATGAATATAATATAACTTCTATAGGTTCAAATCAAATGGTGTCGCAAATTGCCGGGGTGCACGGAGTAATGGTTTTGGGCGAAATGTTAAAGAACCAGTTTAGCATGGGCGCCCGTTGGGATCTTGCAAATGCCTGGGACAAGGGTGATGATATGGGCATGTTTAACAATCAAAGTGATCCTTCGAATATCGAACCGGGAGCGCCAGCCTGGAATGCCCGCCCTGCTTTTTACTACATGTATTATTTCCAGAAATATTTTGGCGATAGAATGGTTGCTTCTACTGTAAACGGAAGCAGTGATATATTAAGCTATGCATCGTCATTTACATCTGGCCAGGCCGGGGATATCCTGGTGAATAAAAGTTCGAATGACCATACAGTTATCCTTAGCATCAGTAATTTTCTACCAGGTACTAAATATTATTTTTATGTGCTTAAAGGCGGGGTTGATGCTCTTTTTTCGCGCAAGGTAAATATAAATGGTAATGTCACATCAGCGGTTTCTGGCGGACCAGACAATTTTATAAGTATCCCTGCTAATTCCGCCGCCATCCAGGGAGGTATAACTGTAGACGTTCCTGCTTATGGAGTAGTATATTTGGTAGCAGATAAAAGTAACTAATCAACTACTAACAAAATATTAAAATGAAAAAACTATTATTCAGCGTATTGTTTCTCGTAATCGCGAATACCTCTGTGTTTGCCCAAAAGTTTGATGAATTGGCACAAACGCCACCAATGGGCTGGAATACCTGGAACACTTTTCAAACAAAGATAGACGAGCCACTACTGAAAGGTATGGTGGATGCCTATGTTTCATCAGGGATGCGTGATGCAGGCTATACCTATTTTGTACTGGATGACGGCTGGATGTCTATGGAAAGGGATAGTAACGGTAACCTGGTGGCCGACCCTAAAAAATTCCCGAACGGAATGAAGGCTTTTGCCGACTATGTGCATTCAAAAGGGATGAAATTCGGGATATACAATTGTGCGGGCACCAAAACCTGTGCAGGTTATCCCGGTACCCGTGGTTTTGAATACCAGGATGCCAGGTTATATGCATCATGGGGAGTAGATTACCTGAAATATGATTGGTGCAATACCGATAGTCTGAATGCCCGCGAAGCCTACATTACAATGAGTTCGGCGTTGAAAGCTACCGGCAGGCCTATCGTTTTTAGCTTATGCGAGTGGGGGCAACATCAGCCCTGGCTTTGGGCAAAAGGAGTGGGTCAGCTATACCGCACTACTGGCGATATCTACGCCGGTTTTGATAAAAACTTAAATAATGGCACCTGGACAGCATTAAGTGTATTATCCATCCTGGATAAACAGGTGAATATAAGACAGTATGCAGGGCCGGGCCATTGGAACGACCCTGATATGCTGGAAGTTGGAAACGGAATGAGTTTTAATGAGGATAAGGCACATTTCTCACTATGGTGTATGCTGGCAGCTCCGCTGATGGGAGGAAATGATCTGCGTAAAATGTCGGAACAAACAAAAAATATATTGACTAACAAGGAAGTTATTGCCATTGACCAGGATGCCTTGGGTGCAGAAGGTTTCAGATATTATTCTTTTGATGGTTTAGAGATATGGGTAAAGCCCTTGACTAACGGCGAACTGGCAGTTTGCTTTTTAAACCGTTCAGAACGGCCACAAGTTATAAACTATGATTGGGTGGCACATGTAATTCAGGATAAGATATCAAATACCAATGTCGATTTTACCCTGGCTACTTATAAGCTACGTGACCTTTGGGCAAAAAAAGATTTAGGTACAACACAAAAGCCATTTAAGCAGTCGGTTGCTGCGCATGATGTAGTACTGCTTAGGTTGACCAAACAATAATTTGAACATATTATACTAAATGTGATTTTGAACCCGCCGGGCTGGATACATCATCCGCCTATCGCAGGCAGGTTTCTAAATGACATAGTTTTTTTTAAGATATGATGAAATACGCTTTTAAATACACATTCTTTGCCATATTCCTGTTAAGCAGTGCGCTTGTAAATGCGCAACAAACCTACAGCCCCTGCGATAAACAAGCAACCAACGAAACCCGCGCGCTGTTTAGCAGTATGCAAAGGTTGATCGGAGCAGGAGTAATGGTTGGTCACCATGATGATTCAGCGTATGGCGTAGGCTGGAAATTTGAGCCAAACAGATCTGATGTGAAAAGTGTTACCGGGTCTTATCCCTCCGTTTACGGCTGGGACCTTGCAAAAATTGAGCATGATAGTATCCGTGATATCAATGGTATTCCTTTTAAACTGCAAAGGAAACTGGTACAACAGGTTTATGAGCGCGGCGGAATAAATACCTTTTGCTGGCACATGGATAATCCCGCTGACGGCAAAACAGCCTGGGATACTACACAACAAACCATAAAACAATTAATACCCGGTGGAGCATATCATAATGCCTACATAAATAACCTTGATAGGGCGGCAAAATACCTGGAAAGTTTAAAAGGCTCAGAGGGTGAAGCTATCCCCCTTTTATACCGGCCTTTTCATGAGTTGACAGGTAATTGGTTCTGGTGGTGCAAAAATACAAGCTCTCCCGAAGATTTTAAAACCCTTTGGCGTTTTACTATTGATTACTTACGAAACACCAAAAAGCTGCACAATTTATTAATTGTTTATTCTGTGGCTGATTTTGACTCGGTGGCTGATTTTATGGAACGCTACCCCGGTGACAACTATGTGGATTTTATCGGCTTTGATAATTATTGTACTCAAGGAATTGCCAGGTACCAAAAAAATCTGGACAAACGCCTGGCGTTGCTGGACGTGATAGCTGCCGAACATCATAAAGTATCATGCCTTGCCGAAACGGGTTATGAAGGTATCCCCGGCAATGATTGGTGGACAAAAGTGTTGTTACCAACCCTGTCTAAATATAAAACATCATACGTGCTGCTATGGCGCAATGCCAATACGCATCATTTTTATGCGCCATACCCGGGGCAGCAAAGTGCGGATGATTTTAAACAATTCTTCCGGAACGGAGAAACGATGTTTCAAAACCGTTTAACGCCACTGGCCGTGTATGGAAAGTATATTCTGCCAGATGTAAGGTGATAAAACAGCTTCTGTTCGTTTGTACGATGCTTAACTTGGTTTAGCTTCTGCGATGTGGGCAAGTGATGCGATCCATTTAAGCACTCGTTTTTAAGCGGGTGCAGCTAGAAGGACAGGATTGCGGCATCATTCAAAATGTGTAAATTAGGGCAGTTCTACCCAAATCATACACACTTGGCTATCTACCAGATCATATCTTTTATTGTACTGCTTGCAGCGGTATACGCCTATGTGAACGACCGCTGGATAAAGTGGCCGCCAACCATCGGGATCATGGTGCTTTCGCTGTTCTCATCTATCATTATCGTAATACTGGGTAACCTGGTGCCTGCATTTTCTGTACAGGTGCTGGGGGTTGTATCCAATATTGATTTCGGGCAGGTATTGATGAAGATCATGCTCAGCTTTTTGTTATTCGCCGGCGCAATCCATATCGACGCCGTTAAACTGAGAAAGGAGTTTTGGCCCGTGATCACCTTAGCTACAGTAGGTATTTTTATCTCCACTTTCGTGGTTAGTGTAATGTCGTTTTATCTATTCCGGGCATTTAATTTGCAAATACCTTTTATTCATTGCCTGCTTTTTGGCGCGTTAATATCGCCCACTGATCCTATAGCGGTGATGGCTATCCTTAAAAAAGCAGGTATTCCACGGTCGCTCGAATTAAAAATTATGGGCGAATCCTTGTTTAATGATGGGGTGGGAGTGGTTGTTTTTTTAACCATTCTTGAAGTAGCTTCAAGTGGAAATGATAATTTTTCGCCGACAGGCACTATCATACTTTTCTTGAAGGAGGCAGGTGGTGGTTTGTTATTTGGCGCTGTAATGGGGTATGTGGCTTATCTTTTGATCAGGTCGATAGATAATTACCGGGTTGAAGTTTTGATCACACTTGCCGTAGTCATGTGCGGATATACACTTGCTGATAACTTGCATGTATCCGCTCCGCTTGCCATTATTGTTACCGGTATAATGGTTGGTACAAAAGGAAGAGCCGTTGCCATGTCGCCCACAACATGGGATTACCTTGGGAAATTCTGGGACTTGATTGACGAGATATTCAACTCCATTTTATTTTTACTGATCGGCCTGCAAATGCTGATTATTAAACCCCATTCAACCATAGTGCTCATCGGTTGTATTATGATATTGGTTGTACTGCTGGCCCGATGGTTTTCTGTGTCATTACCGGTTGCCGTATTACGGTTTAAAATCAAGTTCGAGAAGAATGCGGTTACTATATTAACCTGGGGCGGCTTAAGGGGTGGGCTTTCAGTAGCTATGGCTTTGTCGTTACCGCAAAATATGCATCGCGATGAATTAGTGCTTATCACCTATATTATTGTCATCTTTTCCATTATTGTGCAGGGGCTCACTATTGGCAAAGTTGCGGCAAAATTAAATGCAGCTTAGGGTGCCAAAAAACAGGCGCTTATAAAACTATTTCTGTTGAACTTTCTTTTAAATATTATAAAAAGAAAGTTATGAATGCATATCAGCAAAAATGGATACAAGTATTGAAAGCGGCAGGCTTGCGCGACTGGAAAATTGAGCCTTTGGGCGATGATATTTCAATTGAAATGCCTCATATTACCGATCTTAAACTGATCAGGGATAACCTGCCGGGTGTAATTGGGCCGCTTTCACTTGATATTGATGTACCAAAGGAAAGACTGCAATTTATATTTAAAAATGGTTATGAAAACTTTGAATACGTTTTAAACCCTACCGAGGAGGATCTGAACAAACCTTAATGGTTTATAATTTGGTTTTGCTGGAAACTACCACCACACTGATACCCATGCAGGCGATCAGAATAAATGATGCCCTTAAAGTAGCCAGTCCGGCTATAAACCCGATTATGGAAGGAGCAATCAGGAATCCGGAAAATCCGATGGTCGATACTGCTGCAAGCGCAACACCGGGAGCCATCGTTTTTGATTTCCCTGCCGCGCTATAAACCATAGGCACCACCGACGATACCCCAACACCAACTAACAGGAAGCCACCCATGGCAGGCCATAAATAAGGAAACGTAACCGCGGTAAGCAAGCCAATTGCTGTAAGCGAACCACTAATCTGTAATATTCGTTTTAACCCAAACCGATGGGCGAACCAATCGGCTACGAAGCGCCCGCTGGCCATTGCACCCATAAAACAGGCATACCCTGCACCAATTAAAGCCTTATCAGGATGTACAATGTCTCTGAAATAGATCGTACTCCAATCAAACATGGCACCTTCACATATCATAGAACAAAAGGCAATTACACCCAATTTGATCAGTGAACTATCCGGCATAACAAAGGTGGGTCCGCTGCGGGCCGTTTTATCATTTTTAAGCGACCGTGCGGCGATGACAATACCAATAACAATAGTGATAGATATAATTGCAAAATGACGGAAGGGATCTATCCCTTTGGCTATCATGAAAGTTCCGATGCCTGCGCCTGTAAACCCGGCCAGGCTCCATAAGCCATGGAACGAGGCCATAATTGGCTTATTGTATAATTGTTCGGTAGCTACAGCCTGGGTGTTTACAGAGATATTAACCGCATTGCTTGAAAACCCAAAAAGCAACAGGCAGCATACCAGTTGAAAACTGTTTTGCGCCAGCCCCAGGCTCATTAATGTAATTCCGTAAACAGCAAGTGAAATAATTAAAAGCCGGCGACTTCCTATCTTGGTAATAACCCACCCTGAAAACGGAAGTGAGCACATGAGTCCTATAGGCAAAGCAGAAAGCACGCCACCTAAACCAGCAAATGATAAACCCAGGTGTTGCTGTATACTCGCAATGCGCGAGGCCCAACTGGCAAAGCACAACCCAGCCATAAAAAACATGGCTCCTACGGCGATGCGTAGTGTTTTTCTGGGGATAGTAAGAGGCTGTAAGGCACTGTCCATTGATTATCTATTTGCATAGTGTAAAATGTACACTATGATCACTTAGTGCAAATATATTTAAATTAGCCGGCACTGCAATTTAAAATTCCTGCCGGATAGGTCTGTAACTGTAAATATAAGATAGGATTTAATTATTTTGAACAGGCTTATCCACAATCCCCATCAGGCGAGCAGCTTTCACCTTTAATGGTTAGCTTTGGTTTGGAGTTTTCCAGCTGCCAATCAGAGAATGATTTTTCCAACGTTTCTGTAAATACAGGAACAGTTTGCGCACCAGAAACACCGTATTTACTGTTCATCACAAAAAATGGTACTCCCTGTATGCCCAGGTATTGCGCTTCGGCAATATCATGTTTTACATCATCAGCAAAATCGTTGCTGTCAAGGGTTTGTTTTACATCATCGGCATTTAAACCTATGCTTACACCCAGATCAGTCAGTGTGCCTTTATCATCAATATTTTTGCCCTCGGTAAAATAAGCCCTGAACAAAGCTTCTTCAGCGGCATTGCCCAAGCCGTGTTTTTTGGCCAGGTGGCTAAAACGGTGGGCATTAAAACTATTTGCCACAACAGCTTTGTCAAAATCGTATGCTAACCCAACCTGCGCCGCCATTTCGGTAACATGGGCATTCATCTGCTGAGCGTAATCCAGGTTCCAGCCTTTTACATCAGCCAGGTATTGATTAATGTTCAGGCTTGGGTCCGTTTTCATATCAGGATTAAGCTGAAAGCTTTTCCATTCAACCTCTATTTCGTCCTTATGTGCAAATTGCTGTAACGCATCTTCAAACCGTCTTTTACCAATGTAGCAAAACGGGCACATCACATCAGACCATATTTCGATTTTCATAGATTCAATTTTAATAGTGCCCAAAGCTACTGCACAGTGTTCACATCAAAGTAAAAGGATGGTAAAATTATCAACAAGAATTCTATAAGAACGCCAAAAAGGCAAAATGGAAGATTACGTAGTATGATTGAATCAATACTTCTGCTTATAGTTTTAGCATCAATGTTATCATATTGCTTATGCGTCCCGAACTGAGAATATACATTTTTGTTACCAATATGGTAACAAATTAATCATTTTTAACAATATTATACTTGTAATGACAGAATTGGCTTTTTTTAATTAATTTAATATATTTAACCTATTATAAACCCGGTTTTGCTCAAGCCTGATTATTTGATTTTTCGAGAGAGATAATTTGTGATGTTTTAAACTATTACGTTAATGCCGTATATACCTTTAGATCCTAAGTTACCCGGAATAACCGGCTTGCTCAATTACCGTCAGGATACGGCATTGCCCATCAGGCAACTGACACAAATACTACTTCGGGGCGAATCGACTTTGACTGAAGGTGAAAGGGAATTGATTGCCACGGTAGTTTCGCAGGGTAACCAATGCCAGTTTTGTACCGCGGCCCATACTGCGGCGGCGGATGCGCTTTTGGGTGAAAAAGAAACATCTGAAAAAGTAAAGCACGATCCGGACAATGCCCCTGTTAGTGAAAAGATGAAATACCTGCTCGAAATAGCCCGTAAAGTGCAAGCTGATGCCCGGACAGTTTCGCCGGAATTAGTTGCAGATGCTAAAAAAGCGGGAGCTACTGACCTTGAATTGCATGATACCGTATTGATAGCCTCCCTGTTTTGTTTATACAACAAATATGTTGACGGCCTTGCCAGTGTAACACCCACCGACCCTGCATTTTATGAACGCCTTGCCGGTATTTTAAAATCAAGCGGGTATTTGCCATCCACAAACAGGTATGCAACGCTCAATTCTAATTAAAACATGAAAAGACAAACAAAGCCATTGTTGTTTTGGATAAGCATATTTCTGCTCTTTTTTCCGGGCTTGCTGCACGCGTACCTTTTAATGCCATTTCCCGGAAGCCAGAATTTGGAGGCCATAAAACTATGCTATTATCTCGAAAAAATAGTGCTGCCATTGCGTATAGCAGGCGCGACAATGCTTGTTTGGTATGCAGTTAAATACTTTACAAAAAATAACTTAACCGGCAGGATAGTAAAAGGGAGCGTAGTTGTATTGGGACTAGTTAGTTTTTATGTTACTGATTTTCAGTTTAAGGCCTCGAGCATGTTTGAGGAGCCAAAAACTGTGAAATTCACCAACGCCATAGATAATAAGGTTCCCGAAAGTTATATTGTGCTTGGAATAGTAAATAATGGGGTTGCCAAAGCATACCCGCTTGTTTACCTGGGGTATCACCACAAAGTACAGGATAATGTGGGCAATTTGCCGGTTTTGGTTACTTATTGCACCATGTGCCGTACAGGCAGAGTGTTTAGCCCTATGGTAAAAGGGGTAAGGCAAACTTTCAGGCTGGTAGGGGCAAGGCATTATAATGCTATTATTGAAGATCAAAGCAGCGGAACATGGTGGTACCAGGCCACTGGCGAGGCAGCCGTGGGCCCAATGCAGGGTGCCCAACTGAAAGAAATATCTTATGAGCAATCAACACTTGGTGCGTGGTTAAACAAGCATCCCGGCTCGTTGATATTGCAACCGGATAATTATTTTAAAGCTGATTATGCCGATCTTAAAGATTATGACAGGTTGCAATCGGTCGACAAGGATTCGACCCTTAAAAACAAAGATTCGCTGGTACGTAAAAGTTGGTTAGTAGGTGTAGTGGTTGACAAACAGCCCAAAGCTTATAACTGGCGCAAACTGGAAAAATCAAGGTTGGTGAATGACAGGGTTGGAACGACCCCATTATTGATCGCTTTAGAAAATGACAGCCTTACCTTTCATGCATGGAACAGGCAGGTTGATGGAAAGAACCTTAATTTTAAACTTGACACCAACGGCCAACTCACCGACCGGGAAACAGCATCATTATGGGATTGGGATGGTTTATGCACTTCGGGTACACAAAAAGGAAAACGCTTAGTCAAACTACAGGCCTACCAGGAATATCGTCATTCGTGGCTGCACTTTCATCCAACTACCTTGTTTTGGGATGGTGAAATAAAAAAACTTAGTTACATCCCTTAAACAAGTAAGTTGAGTTTTTTTGTTTTTCACAACTGCGGTGCCATGTTGAGCAATGTCATCAAGTTAAGGATTAAAATATTTTAGAAATGCGTAGCAGGTGTAAAAGCCTGGCAGTATCGCTTTATGGGTCAAATAATATTTGATTGGTTTTTTTTCACCTATATCCGGCTCCGTTAGGAGCCGGATATAGGATTGGCAAATCGGATATTAACCGGCATAACAATTTGTTAAAATCTCTAAAAAAACACCGCTACTCTTAGCTTTGCAAAAAATGGCGTGCCCGGTGTAAAACTCATCTGATCTACAGGGGTGGTTTCACCCCTTAGCCGACCTACCTCCTCCGCTTCAAACTCGTTCCATTTGGTATTAAACAGGTTCTCTATGGATAAACCTACTTCATAGCGTTTTTGGGTATAGTTTATCTTAAGGTCGGTAACATAATAACCATCGGCTGTTAAAGTATTGGTGTTATTACCGGGTCGGCTATGCATGTAACGGTAGCTTAATCCACCGTTTAATCCGTTATTAAATTTAAAATCAAGACCGCCGGTACTGGTAAATGTTGGCGCCAGCGCCAGGTAACCCGTATTTTTGGCGCTGTCGGCCAATCGCGGTCTTGCCAGGTTTACGTTCAGATCTGCAAAAAGCCATTTAGCCAGCTGGTAACGTGCAGAAATATCAATACCCTCCCGCTTGGTTTTACCTCCGGGCGCAATATCGCCGTCGTCAGTGTAAACAAATTCCTGCTGCAGGTACA
>JAQBOK010000245.1 GCA_028288085.1 Mucilaginibacter sp. | reverse complement strand
ATGCAATACTTTTTTGTTGAACAAAGCCGTTTTCACAATGAAACGCCTTTGCAAAGCGCCAAAGTAAATATCGATTATCTAAAAATACTTCGCTTAGCTTAAGCTAAAATTTATGATAGGGTTTCTGAAAAAAACCATCCACCAGCTTATTGAAATCATCCCGGTGCTCTTTTAAAGTAGGGTGGCCCGAATTGGGTACAACCCATAAATAAGCCCTGTCAATTGCCTCATATATTTTGGCGGTATGTTCTATGGGTATTAAATCATGGTCACCGCATATGATCAGTGACGGGCATTTTATCGCTTTCAGGGCCGAAAAAGGTATGTTGGGTTGACCGTAGTCGAGCATAAACATTTTCCAATCATCTTTTTCCTTATAGGTGGTCCGCACTTTGTTTTTATCCGTTTGGTATTGCTTTACCATTTCTTTCCATAAATAAGGTTGAAGCGCTGTAGAATCCGGTGTGAGATTAGCCCCTGTAGAAGCCAGTTTGATTACCTTTTCCGGGTGCCGCATGGCCAAAAGTAAAGCATTTATACCCCCATCGCTCCAGCCTATCACATAAGCCGAATCAATATGCATCTTATCCAATAGCGCCGCAAAATCATCAGCCATCATTTCAAAGCTCAGGGAATCTTTGGTATCAATTGTTTTACCCTGGGCGCGGCTGTCAACTGCTATCACTTTATACTTTTTAGAAAAATATGGAATGTTATCAGAAAAAGCACTTATGCTGCCGCCATTGCCATGGAGCAATAGTAAAGGTTTCCCGGTACCGTAAATCTCGGCGTACATTTTTATGCCCCGCACATCATAGTATTTACCAGCCGCGGGGTTGCTTCCGTAAGTAATTGGTTTTGTTTGCCCCAACGCAAGCTGAGTTAATAATTGCAGCAGAAATAAACTTGATATAATTTTTTTCATAATACACCGAAATACTGATTGATATGCTAAAGATAATAAGTTATTGCTTTAAATAGCCAGATTCTTTGTTATGACGCTGTTTCTAACCAATCGTGTTCACGTTTTTTTCGTGAATACCGTGAACAAACCTAAACGCCTGATAATAAACATATTAAACCTTACTGATTGGTTAAAAACACTATCGCCCAAATTTTCAATGCAACTTGTTAGATTTGCATACACGAAACCTTCCCCACTGCGGGCAGGTTTCCATCTTTTACTAATTTTAATTTATGCTAACGGATACTGTAAAAGCCAATACTTACGATGCTATTGTGATAGGCTCGGGCATTAGTGGCGGATGGGCTGCCAAAGAGCTGTGCGAACTGGGTTTAAAAACACTGGTGTTGGAGCGCGGTCGAAATGTAGAGCATATTAAGGATTATCCAACTGCCACTACACCGCCATGGGAGTTTAAACACCGTGGCAGAATGAGTGCCGACTTTCTAAAAGAAAACCCGCTCATTAGCAAAGCGGCGGGTTATGGTGAGGATAATGCGCACTTTTTTGTTAAAGATAAAGACCATCCCTACATACAGGAAAAACCGTTCGATTGGATACGCGGCTACCAGGTTGGGGGTAAGTCGCTCACCTGGGGGCGTGCATGCCAACGATGGAGCCAGTTTGAATTTGGCAATCCCGAACGCTTTGGTTATGGTATTGCCTGGCCTATTGGTTATGATGATGTGGCGCCCTGGTATAGTCATGCGGAAAAATTTATTGGTGTATGCGGCAATAAGGATGGCATTGAATCTATGCCCGATGGTGAATTTTTACCACCGTTCGAAATGAATTGCGTGCAGGAAGTGATCAGCAAAAAAATAAATGAAAATTATAAAGACCGGCACCTGGTGCATGCCCGCTGGGCGCATTTAACCCAGCCAAAGCAAATACATATTGACCAGGGAAGGGTAAAATGCCAGGCCCGTAATATGTGTATGCGCGGCTGCCCTTTTGGTGGGTATTTTAGTTCGAACAGTTCTACCTTGCCCTGGGCAAAAAAAACAGGCAACTTAACGATCAGGCCCTTCTCTGTGGTGCATTCCATTATTTATGATGAAAAACTAGGTAAGGCGTCTGGCGTGAGAGTCATAGATACCAATACCAAAGAAGT
Organism: Mucilaginibacter sp.; assembly: GCA_028288085.1. GTDB lineage: Bacteria > Bacteroidota > Bacteroidia > Sphingobacteriales > Sphingobacteriaceae > Mucilaginibacter. Next base: position 1,306 of record JAQBOK010000245.1, on the reverse strand, counting down.
GATCGAATATTCGGCGCGCGTTATCTTTCTAAACGCATCAGCGCTTAATAGTAACCTGGTATTGTTAAATTCCACATCCAGCCGCTTCCCAAACGGATTGGGAAATGATAACGGCTTGCTTGGGAAATATGTGGCTTTCCAGAATTACCGCGCCTCGGTTGGCGCAGAAATGGATGGCTTCCTGGATAAATATTATTTCGGTCGCAACCCTACAGAACTTATCCTGGCTAATTACAAAAACCTGCATAAACACGAAACAGACTATTTTGGTGGGTATACCACCTTTATGGGGGCTTATCGCGATCAAAGGCCTACTGATACCGATGCGGGACAGGCCGGCGCAGCTTACAAGGATTCGCTTACCGAACCTGGTGGTTGGAAAGTGTACATGTACATGCAAGGCGAAACAGTACCTAAAATAACAAACCATGTGCGCCTGAGCAAAGATCAGAAAGATCAATGGGGTATTCCTTTGCTGATTACATCAGTTGAATATGATGACAACGATGAGCGCATGGTACAGGATTTTTTGAAGGAAAGCAAAGCAATGCTGGAGAAGGCAGGGTGCAAAAATGTACAGACCCATGAAAACAAACAAGCCCCTGGCCTTGACATTCACGAAATGGGCGGTTGTCGCATGGGTAACGATCCCAAAACATCATTGCTTAATAAATGGAACCAACTACACCTGTGTAAGAATGTATTTGTAACCGACGGTGCCTGCATGACCAGTACCGGAAACCAAAGCCCATCTATTCTTTACATGGCCCTTACCGCACGTGCAGCAAATTTTGCGGTTGATGAAATGAAAAAAGGAATTTTGTAGTTGATAAAACTTACGAAGTTTTAAAACGGCAAAGCCCTCAACGAGGCCATTGAAAACAAATACATTCGAGTTAAACTTCGTAAGTTTTACGCTGCAAGGTCTACCAGCGATTTAAGTTAACCCACAAAATAAGCTCGTCATGGCGAGGAACGAAGCCATCTCCGAGCTATGCAAATCAATGGACCGATATTTTGTGTGACAGCAGTAAATATTTCCAGCTTGTGGTCGGTGTTGTCCGGCCACAAGCAAAACGAAACCGTATTTAAACATCAGCATCGGGGTGCATAAATAGCATATTCCCTGATTCTATTATTTTCTTTATTATTTCTTCAGAAACATCTAATTGCTTTCCATCTTCAGCCACATCAAACAATGAAAATGAAAGTTTTTTATTTTCATTACTGCTATAAGGATAAGTTATCGGCTGCATATTATCTAAATACCCGGTCACTTTAATTCTTGTTGTATAAACAAAATCTA
>JAQBOK010000241.1 GCA_028288085.1 Mucilaginibacter sp. | reverse complement strand
TATAAACGGAGTTTGACTTTACTGATACGGCCATAGTTCGCCGCAACCGCCACAATTCCTCCTTTTGGGCCGATGTATCAGCAAACAATACCTCTTTACAGTCAAACTGCTCCAAAACAGCATTAATTTTTTCGCAATCGGCAAATATCACATCGGTGTTGTTGCCATCCACTTCTATCAGTAAAAAAGCTTCTATGCCATCCTTTAGTTCAAAATTGATATTATCGTATTTGATTACCCACTCCACCCCTTTCCGCTCCATAAATTCCAGGGCCGAAGGAACGATTCCCGCTCTGAAAATTGCGGACACTGCGGCACAGGCCGATTCATTAGTGCTGAACGATGCCAGCATCAAAGCATCCTGTGTTGGACGGGGTATTAATTTAACTACAATCTTAGTAATAATACCCAGCGTTCCTTCAGAGCCAATCATCAACTGTGTTAAATTGTATCCTGAAGCATATTTTAAAGTATTAGCTCCTGTCCAAATGATTTCACCATTAGGCAAAACAACTTCCAGGTTCAGTATGTATTCGCGAATGGTGCCGTATTTTACTACCCTTGGACCTCCAGATCCGTGCGATACATTTCCGCCTATAAAGCAACTGCCTTTGCTTGCGGGATCAACCGGATAAAATAGATTTTCAGCAGCAACCGCATCCATAAAATCGTCGGTGATCACGCCGGGCTCAACTGTTGCCTGCAGGCTTTCCCCGTCAATATTTAAAACCCTGTTAAAACGTTCCATAGCTATAAGCAGCCCGCCCTTAATGGGCAACGCCCCTCCGCTCAAACCTGTTCCTGCTCCTCTTGGCGTTATCGGGATAAGGTGTTTATTACAAAGCTTCATCAGATCAGAAACCTCTTGTGCCGATTTGGGTTTAACAACTACCTCGGGATAATAACTCAGGTCTTCGGTCTCATCATGGCTGTATTTTTCCATACCGTCATGCGTAGTAATCACAGCATCGTTACCCACAATTGTTTTTATGGCTGATAACAATTCACTTGTTATTTTATTGAATTTCATTTTCAGATCTATTGTATGTAATGATAACGCCTGAATGTGCTACCCTACCTTTCAATGGCGGGTTTAACTTTTTAATAGTAACTGTTATCGTTTCAATAAAAGTATATTGCTTTTTTATCCCATCAATAATAGCTTGTGCAAGAGTTTCTATCAGCTTTTTGGGTTGCTGCATCTGCAGGTTAACTATTGCATATAACTGCTCATAGTTTACCGTATTGGCCAAATTATCTTCGTTTAACTCACCTATAGGTATAAACCCAACGGATATATCAACCAAAAATTTACAGCCCAGCAACTGTTCTTCAGGATAGAACCCATGCCTTGCAAAAAACTCTGCCCCGTGTAATTCAACTATTATCATTTATCAAAAGTAATTGATTTGGTTGGATTAGCCTCACCTAAATCCGTTGCGGGAGAGAGCACTTTTCATAGCAAAATGATATATAATTGATTTTAAAAATACTTACCCATGAAGAATTGCCGGAGATGCCGTTTCAAACTTAATCAACCGCCTGCCCAATCAACCTATTCAACCATTCAACTTAAACTTCTATCTTTGCCCCACCAATTATTTTCTTTATGGCAAGAACAGACCTTTTTGAATCTCCAGATTATTACCAGATAGATGAGTTGCTTACCGATGAGCATAAACTGATACGTACCACTGTAAGAGATTGGGTTAAAAAAGAACTAAGTCCCATCATTGAAGACTATGCACAAAAAGCGCAATTTCCAAAACAACTGATAAAAGGCCTTGCAGAAATAGGAGCTTTCGGCCCTACCATTCCCGTTGAATACGGTGGCGCAGGCCTTGATTATATATCTTATGGCATTATTATGCAGGAAATTGAACGGGGTGATTCGGGCATCCGGTCAACGTCTTCAGTACAAGGGTCATTAGTGATGTATCCAATATATGCCTATGGGTCTGAAGAACAAAAGAAAAAGTACTTGCCCAAATTGGCTTCGGGCGAACTGATAGGCTGTTTTGGACTTACTGAGCCAGACCATGGATCGAACCCGGGCGGCCTAACTACTAACATTAAAGACGCGGGCGACCATTACCTATTAAATGGCGCAAAAATGTGGATATCCAATTCGCCCTTTGCGGATATCGCTATTGTTTGGGCGAAGGATGAGATAGGTAAAATACGCGGACTGATAGTTGAGCGCGGTATGGAAGGCTTTACCACTCCCGAAACCCATAATAAGTGGTCATTAAGGGCATCTGCTACCGGCGAACTGGTTTTTGATAATGTAAAAATACCTAAGGAGAATATTTTACCCAACGTATCTGGCTTAAAGGGCCCGCTCGGCTGCCTGAATCAGGCCCGTTATGGCATTGCCTGGGGAGCGATAGGCGCTGCAATGGACTGCTATGATACCGCTTTGCGTTATGCAAAACAGCGTGTACAATTTGGCAGACCAATAGCAGGATTTCAATTACAGCAAAAGAAACTGGCCGAAATGATAACCGAAATAACCAAAGCACAATTATTAGTTTGGCGTTTAGGAACATTGAAAAATGAGAACAGGGCCACAGCTGGCCAGATATCAATGGCTAAGCGCAACAGTGTGGAAACGGCGATCAATATAGCGCGTGAAGCAAGACAAATACTTGGCGGAATGGGAATAACAGGGGAATATTCTATCATGAGGCACATGATGAACCTTGAATCTGTAATTACCTACGAGGGCACACATGATATTCATTTACTAATAACGGGGATGGATATTACGGGCGAGGATGCTTTTAAATAAAACCCCGCTCTTTAATTAAAATGAATAATTAATTACAACATCGCCAATTCCCTTGCGTATACAAACGGGATTTAATGAACCGTGTTGATTAATGTTTGTACCGGATAAGTCTAATACCCTTTCTGATTTTTTCTTAAATGGCCGTAAAGTATGGCTAATACTGATATTATGCACGTTTATAATTACTTCCTGCAACAAGAAAACTACAGATTCGGGAGACTATTCTGAAGCTTTTAAACCAGTATTTGGCAAAACATCCCGATTTTTTGATTTCAACAAACCGGCCCAGGGTATTCATTATCTTGATTCAGCTTTTAGCCGGATAGATAAACCAACTATCAACGATAAATTCAGGTTCTACGGATTTCATTACGTTTATAATCAAAAAACAAAACACGATAATAAACAGGCGTTTTTATATGCTGATAGTATGCTTACCATCGCTCAAAGCAGCGTTACCAAACAGCAGTATGTATCTAACTTTGCAGAAGCCAATTATGCCAAAGGTGATGCTTACTTCAATGTAAGTCAGTTTAACGATGCCTATCAATGTTATTTTCAGGGCTACTTGTTAGCTAAAAATAATTTAAATCGTGCGTCGCTGGCAGATTATACCTACCGGATGGGTATGATCATGTATAAGCAAGCCCATTATAAATTCGCAGCAAATTATTTTAAAGAAAGCTATGGGCAAAGCATTTTAATCAAGGATAATTTTCCGGCATTTTATAGAAAACAGGAATTATTAAATAATATAGCAATAAGCTTTAATTACAATGGCGATATTGATAGTGCTATTACTTATTTTGACAGGTGCCTTAAGTATATAAATGATAACAACCTTAAATTTAAGACCCGAAGTAATATGCTTGAAATTGCCAGGGGAGTAAATTATGGTAATAAGGCTGAGGCTTTAATTACAAAGGGACAATATCAGCAAGCAAATGAATTACTTAAAAAGAGTATTGCTATAAATATAAAAAAGGGTGCAGATAATCATGATGCTGAATTGACCGAAATAAACCTGGGTCAGCTTTTTCTCATTACTAATAAAAACGACTCTTTAATAAATTTACTGGGCAATGTTCGTAATCAATTGGATAGTGTAAAAAATGAAGCTGCTGAAATCGACTGGAACCGCTTGATGGGAAGCTACTATCTTAAAAAAAACGATCTAAAAAAAGCGATGCATTATATGCAAACTTACCACTCGCTTAAAGAATCAACCATTAAAAAACTAAGTTCTTTAAAAGAAAGTGATGTAAACCAGCAACTTACCAATTTTGAAAAAGAGAACGAGATTGAAAACCTTAGTAATAATAACAAGTTACAGCATATTTATCTCCAGGTGGCTATTGTTTGCGCGTTAATGTTTGTTGCTATAATTATACTTGGATGGCGAAATTGGAAAAGATCAAAGCTTGATGTGATAACTGTTAAGCTACTGAATGAAGAGATTGGCCAGCAAAAGACAAACCTGGAGAAAGCTTTGGAAGAGCTCAAAAATAGTAGCCAGGAAAAAGATCGCATTTTACGTACAGTTGCCCACGATTTACGAAACCCGCTTGGCGGTATTGCCTCTTTAACTAATATTATGGTTGAAGAAAGTGAAGATAATGAGCTAAAATACCAGCTTAAAATAATCAAAGATACTTCGGCTGATACGCTTGAACTGATTAATGAAATATTAGAAGCAACCAACAATACATCAACGGGGCTGAAAAAACAATTAGTTGAAATAGATTCGCTATTAAATAATAGTGTTGAACTATTACGTTTTAAAGCTGCTGAAAAACATCAGCGCATCCTAACAGAAGGACTTGATACACAAGGGCAATTATATGTACATCGGGAAAAGATATGGCGCGTTATAAGCAATCTGATCAGTAATGCCATAAAATTTAGTCCGGTGGGCGAAACCATCCGCATCAAATTAATACAGAAAACCGACCATGTTCTGATCTCAATAGCCGATCACGGAATTGGCATCCCGGCTGAAATGAAGGATAAGGTATTCAATATGTTTACCGATGCAAAACGGCCGGGGACGATAGGCGAAAAATCTTTTGGATTGGGGCTTTCTATTTGCAAACAGATAATTGAAATGCATAATGGGAAGATATGGTTTGAGAGCGATCCGGAAAAAGGAACGATATTTTATATAAAGCTCCCAAAGCCCAAAAGAACAGATCTATTGAAAATGGATTCTGAATCAAAAGAACAGGCAATAAATAATTAGGATTTCAGAAAATTGGCATACCAATAACCCGATGATTTGATGGTGCGCTTTTGCGTGTTGAAGTCGACATATATTAATCCGAAACGGGGATGGTATCCTTCTGCCCATTCAAAATTATCGGTCAGCGTCCATACAAAATAGCCGCTCACTTTACATCCCTCCTGTTTAGCTTTTAGTACCTGCTGCAAATGAGATTGCAAATATTCAGCACGTTTAGGGTCATCCACTTTATCATTAATTAACTGATCCGGAAAAGCCGCGCCGTTTTCAGTGATCAATATCTTCCTGATCTGCGGATAAGCATCAAATTTCTTTAAAATATGGTATATAGCAGGGGGATATATTTCCCAGCCCATTGCTGTGGTGGGTACGTTTCTATTTGTTGCCTTTACAAGGCTCGCATTAATATATGGGGTAAAAAGCGAATATTTTACAATTTCGCGGGTATAATTCTGTAAGCCTATAAAATCAAAATCAAAGTGCATATTTTGTTCATCGCCTGGCTGATAATATTTCTCGAGGCCCTTTAACACCGGGATATCACTAACAGGATACCCCAGACCCAGTACGGGTTCAATAAACAAGCGGTTAACCAAAGCATCTGCAACACGCGCCGCCTTAATATCTCTTTTGTTATTAGACCTGGATTCAATATGCGAGCAGGAAAATGTAGTACCAATTTCTACATCGGGCAACAAACTGCGTAACTTTTTGGCCCCGGCCACCATGCTCAGCACAATATGATGAATTGCCGGTAAAAAATTCTTCATCCCCGTACGGCCTGGAGCATGTATCCCAAAAAAATAGCCCGCTCCAGAAAACACGGATGGCTCATTCATAATCATCCAGTACTTTACTTTGTGACCAAAATATTTTGCGCAAACCGCTGTATATTCCGTAAACCATTCAATAATATCACGGTTTGTCCAACCTCCTTTTACTTCCAAAGCCTGCGGCAAATCCCAATGATAAATGGTTACCCATGGTTCAATACCCTGCGCAATGCAATAATCAATCACCTGGTTATAATAGTCTATACCCGGCTGGTTAATATCCCCCGTTCCGTTTGGCAATATGCGCGACCATGATATGGAAAACCTAAAATTTGGGATGTTAAGCTGCTTAACAAGATCGATATCACTTTTATAATTATTATAAAAATCGCAGGCCACATCAGCTCTGTGCCCGTTCAGTATTTTCCCTTTTTTGGCCGTGAAGGCATCCCATATTGATTCGCCTTTGCCATCAGCATTATAAGCTCCCTCAATCTGGAATGCTGCCGTAGAAACCCCCCATTCAAAGTCATCACCAAAAAAAGATTTTTTAAGATAGTCCATAGATCATGATTCATACACTGCCTTATAAAGTTATTAAAAAGCAATAAGCAGATCAACAACAGGCAATAATATGAACCCCAAATTGTACAATATAATTGGATAAAAGAAAAGTTAAACCAATAAAAGAGTTTAATGAATAAATGACGACCTCATACTTTTTAAGATCATCCATTCGCGAAAACCCCTGATAAGCTTTGAAATGAATTTCATAATAATTGATTTTTCCAACGGTAAAAGTAATAGTGGTATATGATGTTATGGTAATGATTATATTATGTTATCATTAATTTTATTTCCTAAAAGTTTAAAGTAAAAAATTGCTTTTAAATGAATTAACTATTGGGTGTGTGATTTGTTTAGTTATTTACTTTTGACAGATGAAAGCTTACTTTATCCAATTATTAACTATGACAATTATACAAACCGGCTTATTTCAGAAACGATCATCAAAGCGGGCAATCCTGAAAAACCGGTACAATTAATGGCCCACTTACTGGCAGCACAACAGATATGGCTAAACCGTTGCAAAGGTGAACCCAATACTGGTAGCGTATTTGGCCCGATTGGAAAGCTAACACTTTTGAGCAATTGATTAATAACAATCACAGGGCATGGATAAATTTTCTGGATTACTCAGACCCTGATGATTTTGATAAAGAAGTGAGTTTCAAAAACTCCAAAGGGGATAGTTTTAATGAAAAATTAAGCGATATTTTGACCCATCTGATCAACCATGGCACACATCACCGGGCGCAGATTGGTGAGCAGTTAAAATTGGCAGGATCGGATTTGCCAGGCACAGATTATATATTGTATATAAGGACTCTGCCCCATTAATGCTATTTTTGAAACCGATAAACATAAAACATGAAAAAATTATTGTTAATAACCACCTTGTTAGGATTAGCATTAACTGCCTGTACAGACACCAAAAAACAGGAAAAAGACCTTTTGGATGATCTGTTAAAGGTACATGATAAGGTAATGGGTAATGATGAGGCATTGATGAAAAACAAAATGCAACTGGACAGCTTATTAAAATTGCCTGCAAAAGACACGGCTGAAAAAGTAAACATGAAGGCCATGGATACCAAACTGTTGGCAGCCGAAGAAGCTATGGAAACTTGGATGCATAAATTTGAACCTGATGTTACCGGCAAATCGCATGATGATATAATGAAATACTATGACAGTCAGAAAAAAGAGATCATGTCTGTTGATTCTCAAATGAATGTGGCTATTACTGAATCAAATAAATACCTTTCAAATAAATCAAAATGAACAAGCTCACAATAGGCCTGATGGCCATCATTTTATGGAGCGCCTGTAAATTCAACGCTGGTGATAAGAAAACTTTGCCTATTTATGGCAACCGCCACCCTATAACAAAGACGGTTGATGGCAAAACAATAACCGACACTATTTACCAAACCATATCGAAATTTAAAACTGTAAATCAGTATGGCGATAGTATCAATAATAAAAGCCTAGACGGGGATATCTATATAGCCGATTTCTTTTTTACAACCTGCCCTTCTATCTGCCCTGTAATGCACCGCAATATGCTGAATGTATATAATGTATTTAAGGGTAAAGGCGATATCAAGATTATATCCTACAGTATTGACCCAAAGCACGATAGCGTGCCTGTTTTGAAAAAATATGCAGATAAACTGGGCATATCGGGCAATACATGGTGGTTTTTGCAGGGCAAAAAAGACGAGATCTATAAATTATCTGAAAGCTACCTGGTACAAAAGCCACAGGAAGATGCCAAACAGCAATTTATACACGATGGCTCGTTCCTTTTGGTGGATAAACAAAAACGCGTAAGGGGTGCATATGATGGCACAGATACTAAGCAGGTAGACCAGTTGATAGCCGATATTAAAACATTACAAAACGAGCCCGATCAAAGCATTGCTCAATGAAATTAAAAGCAATAGGCAGCATATCCGTATTAATTCTAATTCTTTTTGTCCTCTCCTGCCAGAGCGAGGAAAACCTCGAGTTTGAACGCTACTATTCAAATGGTGCAGTTGTGTACCAAGCCCATTGCCAAAATTGCCATGGGGCAAACGGGGAAGGACTATCGGCGCTCATCCCCCCGCTTACGGATTCGGTATTCCTGAAAAACAATAAAAATGCATTAGCCTGCTATGTAAAATTTGGTTTAAAAGGACAGATATCTATAAAAGGCAAAACATTTGATGATGCCATGCCAGCCAATGATCTTTCGCCCATGGAAGTTGCCCAGGTATTAACTTTTGCAGGCAATTCTTTTGGCAACAAACTAAATACCATCGATATACAGCAAGTTGAAGCAGGTTTGGGTAAGTGCAAATAGCCGGTTAATTAATTGGTTTATGGGTTAAATAAGTTTGGCATTAAATAATCGATACCCTTATATTCTGTTAAAAATTCACAACACAATCAACTTAATATAACCAATTCAACTCAATCAACTATCTTTGTACCGCAAAACGTTCTATCGCTCCTGGTTCCAAACCGGGGGAGGAAAGTCCGGGCAACACAGAGCATCCTGCTTCCTAACGGGAAGGCGCCGACAGCCGGCGACAGAAAGTGCCACAGAAAATAAACCGCCCGGGTCTTGATCCGGGTAAGGGTGAAAACGTGAGGTAAGAGCTCACGGCTTTCCCGGGCGACCGGGATCGCGGTAAACCTCAGGAGTTGAAAGACCAAATAGGTCCTGGATCGAAGCTGCTCGCTTCAGATACCGATTTATCGGTATTATCAGGATGGGTAGGTTGCTTGAACCTGTCAGCAATGGCAGGGCTAGATCAATGATAGAAACAACCCCGAGTTAATCGGGGCCAAACAGAACCCGGCTTATAGCTTTGCTGCTGAAAAACAACCCCTCTCCTGTAAACAGGAAGGGGTTGTTTTTTATAATTCAAAAGTGTTTATTATTCTATACAATTCTTATAACTTAGCGCGTTAACATTTCTACTCTATTTTACTAGTAAACATGGCTAAAATTTTAATTATTGATGATGAGCGCGCCATCCGTAATACCCTGCGCGAGATACTTGAATATGAAGATTACCAGGTTGAAGATGTGGATAACGGCATCGATGGCCTTGGATTAATAGAAAAAAATGATTACGACCTGGTTCTGTGTGATATCAAAATGAACAGGATGGATGGCATGGAAGTGCTATCCGAAGGCCTTACATTTAAACCCGACCTGCCATTTATCATGATATCCGGCCACGGCACAGTAGAAACCGCGGTAGAGGCCAGCAAAAAAGGTGCGTTCGACTTTATTTCCAAACCGCCAGACCTGAACCGCTTGCTGATCACCGTACGCAACGCGTTGGACAGGGGAAGCCTGGTTACCGAAGCCAAAGTTTTAAAACGCAAGGCTTCAAAAGTTCGCCCTATACTGGGTAACTCCCAACCCATTGCAAAAATTAAAGAAACAATTGAACGTGTGGCCCCTACAGATGCCCGCGTACTCATAACAGGCGCCAATGGCAGCGGTAAAGAATTGGTGGCGCGCTGGCTGCACGAAAAATCAAACCGCTCTAATTCGCCTTTAATTGAGGTAAACTGCGCGGCTATTCCTTCCGAACTCATAGAAAGCGAATTATTCGGGCACGAAAAAGGCTCGTTCACCTCGGCTGTAAAACAGCGTATAGGTAAATTTGAATCTGCCAATGGCGGAACACTTTTTTTGGACGAGATAGGCGACATGAGCCAATCGGCACAAGCCAAAGTACTGCGTGCACTTCAGGAAAATAAGATAACCCGCGTAGGTGGCGAAAAGGAGATTGAGGTTGATGTACGCGTGGTAGCTGCAACCAACAAAGATCTGCTGAAAGAAATTGAAGCAGGTAATTTCCGTATGGACCTGTACCACCGTTTGAGTGTTATTTTAATACACGTTCCACCGCTTTCAGAACGTAAGGATGATATTGGTTTATTAACCCAAAACTTCCTGGAAGAGATCTGCAACGATTATGGCATGCCGCCTAAAAAAATAGCAGATAGCGCGCTTGATGCACTTAAAGCATTGCCGTGGACCGGTAATATCCGCGAATTAAGAAATATGGTTGAACGCCTCATCATTTTGAGCGATAAAGTAATTACCGACAGTGATGTAAAAGCTTTTGCCAACCCATTGTCGCCCGCACCCGCTTTAAACGGCGCCGCGGCACCACAAACAGACTTCGACCAGTTTACCAACTTCCAGGAATATAAGGATTATGCCGAGCGCGAATACATTAAATTCAAGCTCGAAAAAAACAACTGGAACGTATCAAAAACAGCTGATGATATCGATATCCAACGCAGTCACCTATACAGTAAGATTGAGAAATTCGGATTAAAGCGCGGGGAATAATTCCCCGCCTTTTTCGTAGTAATCAGCACCATGTTTGTTCACGTTTTTTTCGTGAACACCGTGAACAAACATGAACGACTCATTATCAAGTAATTAGAACCACTCCCTCGTGTTACTGACAAAACACTGTCACCACTTTGCTCAATTTTTTCTGGTAAATTTATAATATCGGCTTGCTGCCCGCTCAATCAGTGCGTATCCCTTCGGGTCGGGCTGTTCATTCATACTGCTCAGGCATTAAGCTCAGGGCCGGTATCCATTTCCATCCCTTACGCGAAGAAAAAAAAGTGGGTGTCATCCTGGGCAACGTCATTAAGTTAAGGGCAACCCCATAGGGGTCAAATGTTGGTAGAAAAACAAGTGTGTAGAAATGCCGTGCCCTCGGTACGCAACTTCCCGATGTTGCGTACCCACGGCACGCTAAAAAAGTCTAATAAACGTATTTTCTACCAACATTTAGCACCTGACGGCGCTAGTTCAAACCCATATTTTTCACTTAATGGTGACATTGCCCAGAGTGACAACCGTCTCTTAACTTGCGAATATTGTCGCTTTGTTTCAAACTGTATCATCGTGTATCACCCACAAAACGATACAAAACAAATACATAACCACCCTGTCATTGCGAACACGGTGTGGCAATCACGAACTATACAGGGCGGCTATGCATGGTTCGCGATCGCTTCGTCCCCTTACAGCAATGACGTGCCGCGTTGGGTTGTCATTTCCTTTTCAGATCCCCCAATAATTTATCACTTACCGCGATTGACAATTTAAATTGATTAAGCTATTATCGAAACAACTTGAAAATTGAAAGCCCTTTTTTCGGCTTCATTTTGTTCCTGTCTCTGTTTAATATTAAAAAATCTGTTATGTATTCCTATTCCGCTGTATCTTCAGGCTTGTTGTGTATTAATGAGTTGGGTATCCGCAGTGTTAAATATCTATTTCTAAATGAATAGTAAGTTCTTTTTAAATCAGTTAGTGCTTGCCGGTGACTATAATTGTGATGACCGCCATCCAACTGGCGCGAGTATGACGGGCAGGGCTAAGCGTAAAAGCTACTCGTGAGACTTTTATTTAGACACGAGTACCCCGACCCTGTAGGCATACGCTACATACTCGCGCCAGTTGGGGTTAAACTCGCGGGAGCGTAGTGAGTGGCTTCAAATATTACGAAATTCCTATTTTTACAAAGAGATAAGTTATATTAGACAATTGGTTCAAGTGCTTTTATATATGACGGATATCGAAGAAATTACACAAAAACTTATCAAATTTCGGGACGAGCGAGATTGGAAGCAATTTCATAACCCTAAGGACCTATCTTTGGCAATAAGTATTGAGGCTGGTGAGTTACTTGAACTTTTTTTATGGAAAGATGCGGAAGAAGCTAAAGTGGAAAAAGTAAAGGAGGAACT
>JAQBOK010000218.1 GCA_028288085.1 Mucilaginibacter sp. | reverse complement strand
CTTCGGGGTCTATAATATGGATATTTTTAAAATCCTGTTCAATGCCCAGCATTTTGATTTTGCTTAATTGCAGTTTAACAAAGCCGGTTGTTACCAAAAACTTATCCAACGGTATTGTCCTCACATGTGCGTAATCCTCAAAAGGCTGCATGGGCGCATCATAGGTCGTGTTTTTCAGGGTATCGATTATCCTGGCCCGCAAATCCCTGCCTAACCCAAACTCATCCGCGATATGCTGGAAGGGCCTTCGTGTCATTTCATGCTTAATTTTATTAACCCGGTCCTTATCACCCATATTAATACTGTCGGAGTATTCATCCAGTACAAGGAATAGTTTGCCGAATAGGTTATCGGCAATGGAACTTACCGGGTAAATGGTATTATCAAGATCTAATATTAAGGCTCGTTTCATTTTAGTTAGAATACAGTTTCTTCAACCGGCACAATCCGGCTTTGCTTAAAAGCATACCGGTAAAGTATAATAAATCCAACGGATGCACACAGGCAAATAACAGCAGTTATCCACCATAAAAAATTAAAACCGGCAAATGCTATTATTATCCCACCCAAAAGCGGAGCAATGATCTGCGCTGTAGACCAGGCCATAGTATATAACGCTGCGTATTGTCCCCGGTTTGTATTGGTAGTGCGTACAATCCAGAATGAATTCATAAATGGCATTGCCAGTATTTCACCTACGGTTATAAAGACCATTACGATCAATGCAGCATAATAGGCTGGCGGTAAATAGTTTTGCAGCATAAAACCTGCCCCGGTAAGCAGGGCCCCAAGGCAAATGAATACAAGCGGGTGTTTTCTGCCTTCGAGACTATGGATGATCACCATTTCAAAAATAACAATAAGCAGGCCGTTCAATCCCATCAGTAAACCTATAAACTGCTCACTAAAATGCCATTGGGTTTTGTAAAACAAAGGCTGCATAGTAAATATCTGGAAGAAACACGTGGCAAACAATACTACCAATCCGATAAAGATCAAATAAACCCCGTCTTTATAAGGGGAACTATCCCTTATGGTACTTATTGCATTTTTAACGGGTTTAACTAACTTTGAGATGGGTATCAGCCTCAATAAAAGCAATGCTGCTGCAATATTGGTGCTGCCATCTACCCAAAAAAGCAGTTTGTAGTTAATGTGTGCCAGCGTACCACCCAATAAACCGCCAAATGCCCAGCCGAGGTTAACGGCAAGACGGTTAAGTGAGTTGGATCGGGTTTTATTTTCATCAGTGCTGTAATGCACAATAGCGGCATAATTTGCCGGCCTGAACGACTCATTACATACACTTAAAACAAATGAACCAATACCAATTGTAATAAAAGTTTTTTGGAATCCTAAGAGGATAAACAATACACCGCCAACTAAAAGCGCGAATATCTGCACGTAATAAAAGCCGTACTTATCCGTGGTCTTTCCGCCTATAAAAGCGCCCAATAATGAGCCGACACCAAATAGGCCCATGATATATCCGGCCTGCTCAACCGTAAAATGGAGCTTTTGCGTGCAATAAATGGTCATGAAAGGGATAACCATGGTGCCGCTGCGGTTAATGAACATTACCAGGCACAGGTACCAGCTATTGCGCGATAAACCACTATATGCTTTTTTGTATAATTGGATAGTATAGGAGAGCATTGCACAAATATATTAAATGAGGACTGATGTGCTGATTTCAAATGTGCAGATATCCCAATTATTATATTGTTGTGGGTGATAGCACAACATTCCGGTCGCTATTCATAGTCCGCGATACTTGGAATTGAGTTTAGCTTTTACCTTAGTATCGAGTTCCTGTTCCTCAGCCAATGATCAGCCAATACCAAAGCGGCCATTGCTTCAACAATAGGTACCGCACGGGGTACAACACACGGGTCGTGCCGGCCTTTGCCGGATATCTCGGCTTCGTTACCTTTGCTATCAATAGTAGGCTGGCTTTGCATAATGGTAGCAACCGGTTTAAAGGCTACCCTAAACTCAATAGGCATACCATTACTGATACCGCCCTGAATGCCACCCGAAAAGTTTGTACGGGTTCTAATGTCCCCTTCAGCGTTTTTGCTGAAAAGGTCATTATGCTCTGAGCCGCGCATTTCGCTTCCTTCAAAGCCGGAACCAAATTCGAAACCATGCACCGCATTAATGCTCAGCATAGCCTTACCCAACTCGGCATGCAGTTTATCAAAAACCGGTTCGCCTAAACCAACGGGACAGTTTTGGATATAACAGCTTATTTTTCCACCAACGGTATCGCCTTGCTTACGGATAGAATCAATGAGTTCGATCATTTCTTCGGCAGTTGCCGGATCGGCACAGCGAACGATATTCTTTTCGCGCTCATTAATAAATTCCTGGGCGTTTTTTATTTCCACATTAGGAGCGTTTATTTTACCAACGCTGCTCACATGGGCAACAATTTCAATCCCTTGCGTTTTTAACAATAGTTTGGCTAAAGCGCCTGCAGCTACCCGGGCAGCAGTTTCGCGGGCAGATGAGCGCCCACCACCGCGATGGTCACGGATACCATATTTAACCTGGTAAGTATAATCTGCATGAGAAGGACGGAATACATCCACATTGTGTGTGTAATCCTTTGAGCGCTGATCTTCATTCGGTATCAGCATGGCAATAGGAGTGCCTGTGGTTTTTCCTTCAAACACGCCAGACAATATCTTTACCGTATCGCTTTCTTTACGCTGGGTAGTGATCCTGGATTGACCGGGCTTACGTTTATCCAGTTCAGATTGAATATAGTCCAGGTCAACGTCCAGTTGGGCGGGGCAGCCATCAATGATCACGCCAATAGCTTCGCCATGTGATTCGCCAAAAGTTGTTATCCTGAATAATTGCCCAAATGAATTGCCTGCCATATAGCTCTCTCTCTAAATCTCCCTCGTAAGGATGATTTTTATTTTTCTAAATATAATAATTTAATTAAGTCCTCCCACGCGCGGAGGGTTGGGCAGTGCTTCACTTCATCTCAAATCCAACTTTCTCCAAATCATCCCAAAATGCCGGGTATGATTTTTCAACTACCATATAATCCTCTACCTCAATTTCGGGAATGATCAATGCCAGCGGGGCAAAGGCCATCGCCATGCGGTGATCATCATATGTATTGATAAATATTCTTTCCGGGATAAACCTTTCGCTGCAATCCAGCTTATAAACCTGTCCTTTTTCGGTCAGTTTTACGCCCATTTTGGCTAATTCAGTTTGCAGGGCCAGCACACGGTCAGTTTCTTTGATCTTTAAGGTTTCTAACCCGGTAAAAGTAGCATCGTGACCTAATGCTGCACATACCACAATAATGGTTTGCGCCAGGTCGGGGCATGATTTCAGGTCGAAAATCTTACGGCTAAGTGGTTTGGCTTCTTTTTTCAAATGAACACCGCCATCCTTAAATTGTGAAGTGATACCAAAGTTGGCCATGATCTCTGTGATCACGCTATCGCCCTGTAGACTGTAGGATGTTAAGTCAGGCAAAAATAATTCAGCCTCATCAGCTAAAGCGGCTATTGCATACCAATAAGAAGCAGCGCTCCAATCAGGTTCAACGTTTAAAGATGTTTCTCTAAACTCCTGGTGAGGGATATGAATGCTGTTACCGTCCCATTGATGCTGAATACCCGCCTGTTGCAGCATGGCCAAAGTCATCTCTACATAAGGCTTTGAAGTTAGCTCGCCCTCAATTTGCAATGTTAAACCTAAAGGCAGGCGGGCAGCAATAAGCAACAATGCAGTTATATATTGACTGCTAATATCGCCCTGGATACTGATCTTATCTTTTTGCTGCTGCCCGGCACTGCCTTTAATTCTTATCGGAGGATAACCCTCTTTTTCTGTATAGTCAATATTTGCGCCTATCTCACGTAATGCACTTACCAATATACCGATAGGCCTTTGTTTCATCCGCTCACTGCCTGTCAATATTACATCTTCATCCTGAAAGCTGAAATAAGCTGTTAAAAAGCGCATAGCAGTTCCCGCAGGACCAATGTTTACAGTTGTGTGTTGTGTGTTGTGAGTTGCAGTTGCCTCAGATGATTCACTTGCAACCTGTAGCTTAGAACTTAAAACTTTTTGCAAAGTAACCGCATCAGCAGCATCCGAAACATTTTCCACCCTCACTTTACCATCGCTCAACGCTTCAATAATCAAAGCACGATTGCATTCGCTTTTTGAGCCTGTAAGGTGTACTTTACCGTTAACTAACTTGTTCTTTTTTGTAAGGATGATATTTTGCTTCATCGTTATTTTAAGCGTGCGTCAAATTTTCATGTGGCTGACCTTCCTGGCCCTTGTTCATGATCTCAGTTTGCTTGCGGATAGATTCGCTGTGGATCAATTCAAGTAATTTCTCGGCAAACTCAGTGCTCAGGTTTAAAGCTTTTGCAAAAGCGGTACGTTTGTTTAATATCTCGTCCCAACGGTTAACCTGTAAAATGGTAATGCCATTCTCTTTTTTGTAGTTACCTATCTTTTCTACGATCTTCATCCTTTCGGCCATTTTTTGGAATACCAGGTCGTCTATTTTGTCTATCTGGTTACGTAATCCGCCTAAAATATCCTGTAATTCAGCGCCTTTTATTTCTGGCTTGCGCAAGGTTAAACGCTCAATAACTTCTACCAGGTCTGAAGGGGTAAGCTGTTGCTTAGCATCTGTCCAGGCAACACTCGGATCGATGTGTGATTCGATCATTAACCCTTGCATATCCAGGTCAAGTGCTTTTTGAGAGATATAACCTATCAGTTCGCGGTTACCGCAAATATGGCTCGGGTCGCAAATTATAGGTAGTTGAGGCGCGTGTGTTTTTAGGCTGATCGCCAGATCCCACATAGGCTCATTACGGAAAGCAGTTTTTTCGTGTGATGAAAAGCCACGGTGAATAGCCGCCAGTTTGGTGATGCCTGCATTATTGATACGCTCTAAAGCGCCAATCCATAATGAGAGGTCAGGGTTTACAGGGTTCTTTACCATTACCGGTACATCAACACCTTTAAGGGCGTCGGCAATTTCCTGAACGGTAAAAGGGTTCACAGTTGAGCGTGCGCCTACCCAAAGGATATCAACACCGGCTTTCAGTGCTTCATCAACGTGTTTTGCGGTAGCTACTTCAACTGCTGTAGGCAAACCGGTTTCGTCTTTGGCGCGTTTAAGCCATTGCAAACCAATGCTCCCGATACCTTCAAATTCACCCGGACGGGTACGGGGTTTCCATATACCGGCACGCAATGCGGATACACGGCCTGTTTTTGCCAGCAAGTGCGCAGTGGCTACTAATTGTTCTTCTGTTTCGGCACTGCAGGGTCCTGCAATTAAAAGTGGCTCTTTACCTGTTTTAATCCAGGATTCAAGCGGTTGTACATTCAGATCTAGTTTCATATTCTTTTTTTAAGTCCGGAAGTCTATAAGATCGAAGCTCCGGAAGTTTGTTTTTTTATTGATTGAGTTACTTTTTTGTTCTTTTTAATGTCTTTCGGACTTACCGACTTCCGGTCTTTCCGATTAAATTATTTAACTATCTTTTTTACATTGATGTATTTGCGTGTTATTTTTTCCTGAGCCCTAAATTTTTGCTCCCGCTCGTTAAGGGCGTGTTCATCATCGTGCCGCTGATACTCGCCGAGTATATTAAAGTTATGGGTGTATTTTAATACCTGTCTTATGGCAGAATCATATTGTTTGGGATTATCCCATTCCACATCTACATAAAAATTATACTCATTTCGTTTGCCAAGAACAGGCATGGATTGAATTTTGCTCATGTTGATGTTTTGCTCGGCAAAAATCTGCAATACTTTAGCCAGTGCACCAACCTGGTTGCTTACCTGGAAACATAAAGAGGCTTTATTATTTTCCTTTTTTTCCACGTTCTCATGAGTGGTGAGGATCAAAAAGCGTGTAAAGTTTTTCTTGTTCGATTCGATCCGGCGCTCCAGCACATCCAACTGGTACAATTTTGCCGCCAAAGTATTGGCAATGGCAACAGTATCGGTTAGTTCTTCATCCCTTATGCGTTTGGCACAAGCGGCGGTATCACTGCTTTCAACAATTTTCAAATGTGGGTATTCATCAAAAAAATCAACACACTGGCGTATGGCGATGGGGTGCGAGGTTACATATTTTATATCCTCAAACTTCACACCGGGCAAGGCCAATAAATGCAGCTGTATTGGCAGGTAAACTTCGCCTACTACGGGGAAGTTATAACTAAGCATCAGCGAGTAATTTGGTAAAATGCTACCGGCAATACTGTTTTCTATTGCCATTACAACATAATCAGCCTCTCCATTTTGTAAGGCTTCAAATGTTTGCTTAAAGGAATTACACTCAATAGTTTGAATGTTCTCTCCAAAATGCAAAAATGCAGCTTCTTCGTGGAACGATGCCCTGATACCCTGGATTGCAACTCTTGTTCTTTTGTCTTTCATGATCCTTTTAAAGCAGAAAAGTCCCGGCTTGTTGTGCCGGGACTTTTCAGTTTATCTTATATGTTGTTAATGCATATTAGCCCCGGCTCTTACTGTTAAAGTAAAAGTAGTAACCATAAAAATATGCATTGTTAAATTTCATTGTTTTTTTATTACGTCGTAAATGTACGGTTTAAAATAAATTTGTCAATAGAAAATTTTATTTTTTTGAAAATAATTGATTTGAACCAAATTTTATTGGGCATAAACCCGCTAAACTGCAATTCAAAGTGTGACGCCTGAGCGATCGCTGATTTAAATAAGTTCAATAATTAGCTGCTACTCAATTCAGTAAAATTATTGGTAAGTTAATTACTAAATATTGACCCAAAAAGTGCGGTCTTTTAGTGATTAGCTGATGTTTTTAAAATATTTGTATCTTGTGTGAAATAAAAAAAAGACCTGAATCCATTCTTGCGTTTAAATCGTAAAACAGGGGAATTATCACAAGACGATGAAAAAATTACTTCTGCTAACCTTAATTGCATTCACTTTAGCGGCGTGTCAAAAAGCAAAAATTGCAGGCCCCAGGTCATTAGCCAGCCTAAATACGGCACCTAATATTACCTACCCTGCTACAAATAATTTAACAGTAGGTACCGCGGTTAGCATTAGCCCCGTCAATACGGGCGGGACAATACCGGCAACCGTATATGGCCAGGTTACCACCTTTGCCGGCAGCACAGCGTCTGATACGGGTCATGTGGATGGTATCGGTACGGCCGCGCGGTTCAACTCGGCGCAGCAGATGGCCCTCGATGCATCGGGCAACCTGTATGTTACCGACACATTTAATGAACTTATACGGAAGATAAGCCCTGCCGGCGTGGTAACCACCATTGCCGGCACCGCAGGCGTTACGGGTTTTGCCGACGGCCAGGGTACATCAGCTACCTTTTTTTATCCCGATGGGATAGCTATCGATGCATCGGGCAATATTTTTATAGCTGACTGGGTCAATAGTGCGATCCGCAAGATGACCCCGGCCGGTGCAGTTACTACCTTTTACCAGGCCATCGGTTTTTCTTTCGGGCCTGCCGGGATATCCTTCGATAGTTCGGGGAATTTGCTTGTGTCGGCTTATAATGGCAATCAAATAGTGAAAATTTCTCCGGCGGGTGTGGCAACAATTATTGCCGGAGACCCGCAATGGCAAGTGGGCTTTGTGGACGGTACCGGCACAGCGGCACAGTTTAATTATCCCAGCGATGTTGTGACAGATGCGACAGGCAACATTTACGTAGCCGACGGTTTTAACAATGCGATACGAAAGATAACTCCAGCGGGAGTTGTAAGTACTTTTGCAGGCAGCACTGCATACACTGGCAGCAATGTATACAACAACCCCGGTGGCTTTGCCGATGGCATTGGCACAGCGGCTTTATTCAATAACGCGACAGGATTTGCCATGGCTCCGGGTGGCGTTTTGTATGTGGCTGACAGGTTTAATAACGACATCAGGCGGATTATGCCGGATGCAACAGTGAACCTGGTAGCCGGAAGTGCTACACAAGTTGTAGGTAATGCTGATGGTGTGGGAACAGCAGCCGGGTTCAATTGGCCGGATTATGTAACCATCGATGGCAGCACAGGTATAGGATACATCTCGGAGTGGAGCGGTAACAAGATAAGGAAGATCGTTTTAACCGGCTATTCGCTCAGCGGGGCGCTTCCGGTAGGTTTAAGCTTTGATCCCAAAACAGGAATCATTAGCGGTACCCCAACATCGGCAGTATCAGCTACTACCTATACTGTTACGGGCTTTAATGCATTTGGGTTTAGTAGCAACACCTTCACAATAATGGTTAACTAATGTACCAATTACCGCGCTATAACTAATCAACGGAAAAAAAGCACTCGCATAAATGAAAAAGATACTCTTAATAGTATTAATGCCCCTGGCCCTTGCAGGATGTAAAAAAACATCATTTAAACCTAAGACGCTATCAGGCGGCCCTGGTGCGCCAAACATCGCTTACACCGCTACAAATAATTTAACAGTAGGCACAGCAGTTAGCATTAGCCCCGTTAATACGGGTGGGGCAGTACCAACTACAGCATATGGCCAGGTTACTACGTTTGCAGGCAGCACAACGGCACAAGCTGGATTTATGGATGCTACGGGCACCGCGGCCCTGTTTAACTCGGTACAGCAGATGGCGCTTACCGCATCTGGCGACCTGTATGTTACTGACGCAAATAATAATGCTATACGAAAGATAAACCCCTCGGGTGTTGTAACCACCTTTGCCGGCAGCACGGCAGGCGTTCGGGGTTTTAAGGATGGTCCGGACACATCGGCCCGCTTTGTATACCCAGATGGAATTGCCATAGACGCTTTTGGTAATTTCTTTATCTCAGATTTTAAAAATCAGTCGATTCGTAAGATAACACCTGCCGGCGTAGTAAGTACGTTTTACAATGGGCTCAATACTGGTGGTTTTGACGCGAACGGACTATGTTTTGATAGTTCAGGAAATTTGATCGCAACGACGGTGGTTATCAGCCAAATATTCAAAATTTCACCGGCGGGCGTGCCAACATCAATTGCCGGGAATAATGTAGGATACATCAACGGAACGGGTACCGGAGCGGAATTCGATTACCCGAGCGACGTTAAAATGGACGCGTCTGGGAATATTTATGTAGCAGATTGCGCCAACGATGCGATCCGCAAGATAACGCCTGCCGGGGTAGTAACCACCTTTGCGGGAAGTGATATTACCCCCAATCCTACCGAGCAGTTTGGGTATGTTAATGGTGTAGGAACGGCTGCCCGGTTCTATCAAATGACGGGGATTGAATTTGCGCCCGGAGGAGTGATGTATGTGGCCGACATGAGTAACAATGATATCAGGCGGATCATGCCGGATGCAACGGTGAGCCTTGTAGCTGGAAGCGCGGCACAGATGACTGGTGATGCAGATGGCGTGGGCACAGCGGCGGGTTTCAATTGGCCTGATTATATTACTATCGATAGCAACGCAGGTATAGGCTATATTTCCGAATGGTTGGGTAATAGGGTAAGAAAGATCGTGCTGACGGGCTACTCGCTAACCGGCACGCTTCTGGCGGGTTTAACCTTTGATCCTAAAACCGGAATCATTAGCGGCACACCAACAGCGGTAACATCAGCTACTACCTATACTGTCACTGGCTTTAATACATTTGGATTTAGTAGCAGCACCTTCACGATAACTGTAAACTAAACTGCCGTACTTGAACGTGCTAGCCATTTTTGTACACACCGCATAGAATTTATGATATTATGCATAATCTAATGGACTAATCTAATCATTTCTCATATTCTTGCTGCATCATTCTTGCAGTTTGCGAATGTCCGTCATGGCTCCACCCAGGCGGGTTAATAAAGTATTGAAATTTGGTTCTAACATCCGGCGCTTGTTTTACATCCTGTAAAAGTGCTTTCCATTCGTGAAACAGGATATTTACCGGACCCGTATCTTCAGGTTGTTTCGTTATCCCATAGCGGATGGGCTCTGGAAGGTTTTCTTCCCTGAAAGTACCGAACATTCTATCCCAGACAATTAACATCATACCCATGTTTTTATCAAGGTAGGGGATATTGGAAGCGTGGTGCACGCGGTGATGTGATGGTGTTACAAATATCCATCCATACCATTTTGGCAAATTGACATGGTATTGCGTGTGTACAAGATTGCCGTATAGCTGGGTAATAAGATAAGCATACAGAATATCCATCGCCGTAAAACCGATGAACGCTAATGGCAGATAAAAGAATACGCGGTACAGCGGTTCAAAAACTGTTGAGCGGAAACCAGTGGTGAGGTTAAAATGTTCTGACGAATGGTGCGTAACATGCATAGCCCAGAATAACCGGCAGTAATGGCCAACATAATGCAGTACCCAGTATAAAAAATCCTGTATAACAACCAGTACAACCCAGTATACTGCCCTGTTTTTTATCTCGAAAAGCCGGAATTGGTAAGCGTAATTCAATATAAAAAATGTAGATCCTTTAACCGTTACATTCAGCATAAAAGCAAGTACGGTTAGATAAATATTGGTTAAAGTATCCCGCTTCTCATAGTATTTGCGGTTTTCCCAATAGTTGAAGCCCATTTCAACTAGCGTAAGCAATGCTAATAAACTTATCAGCAAAGTTATCGCTTCGTTTCTCGCATCCTGGTGTAACATGTTATAAAGTTGAGTAAAATCTTAAACTTTCGCAAAGCTCGTCCTCGGTACATATATTATCAATACGGCATTGTCCGATGTTTGTCAACAAAGTACAGTTTATTT
>JAQBOK010000198.1 GCA_028288085.1 Mucilaginibacter sp. | reverse complement strand
TTTATTAATGGAGATGTGGTGAACAAAGATTCCAACTACGATGAGAAATTTTGGGATGAAATAAAAAAGGGCACATGGAACGATGGAGCCTATGTGCAATTACGTACCAAAAAAACAGGTTTTGAAGTAGCAACCGGCATGAAGGTGCTTATTGAACAAAATGGTAAACCTGTTGAACTGGCAACTGAAGCTATCGAAAAGGATAAATATGTGGCTTTAAAGACGGTGCTAAAGGCCGAACAGGGCCAGGCGATCACTATTTATAAATATGCTGCCAACCTATCGTCACAAAACCATGCTGCTGCAGAACTGGAAGATAACTTAAAAGCCACATTGCTTCACATCAGCGAAAAAGGCTTTGAAGCCATGATGGCGGAACAAGGCGCGGCATGGGCAAAAAAGTGGATGCACAATGATATCATTATCGAAGGCGATGCATCGGCACAACAAGGTATCCGTTTTAATATATTTCAGCTTAATCAAACCTACACCGGTGAGGATGACCGCCTTAACATCGGCCCAAAAGGTTTTACCGGCGAAAAATACGGAGGCTCTACCTATTGGGATACCGAAGCTTATTGTGTGCCTTTTTATTTGGCTACTGCTGATCCTAAAGTAACCCGCAATCTATTGCTGTATCGTTACAAACAACTTGATAAAGCCATTGATAACGCCAAACTGTTAGGTTTTAAAGACGGAGCAGCCCTTTACCCAATGGTTACCATGGATGGCACCGAATGCCATAACGAATGGGAAATTACCTTTGAGGAGATTCATCGTAACGGAGCTATTGCTCACGCGATATTTAACTATGTTCGGTATACGGATGATAAGCAATATTTAGCCGATTATGGTCTTGAGGTGCTGATCGCGATAGCCCGTTTTTGGTCGCAAAGGGTTACTTGGTCCGATGATAGGCAGCAATATGTGATGCTGGGCGTTACCGGGCCAAATGAGTACGAAAATAACGTAAATAATAATTGGTACACCAGTACCATAGCAACCTGGTGTTTGCAGTATGCTATGGATGTGGCTGAAAAGGTGCAGGCCGAAGATCACGAGAAATATGAAGCGTTAATAAATAAAATACATTTTGATAAGGAAAAGGAAACTGCAAGGTTCAGCGATATTATCAAAAAAATGTACTATCCATATGACGGGAAACGACAGGTATTTTTACAGCAGGACGGATACCTGGATAAAGAACAGATACTGGTAAAAGATATTCCCGCGAGCGAGCGCCCGCTTAACCAAAAATGGAGTTGGGACAGGATATTACGGTCGTGCTATATCAAACAAGCCGACGTGTTGCAGGGATTATACTTTTTTGAAGAGAATTATGACCTGGATACCATCCGCCGCAACTATGATTTTTACGAGCCCCGTACAGTGCATGAGTCTTCTTTATCGCCATGTGTGCATGCCGTTATAGCAGCAAAATTGGGCGACGAAGCCCGCGCTTATGAATTTTACCTGCGCACGTCGCGTCTTGACCTCGACGATTATAATAACGATACTGAAGACGGCTGCCATATTACTTCAATGGCCGGTACCTGGATGTCTGTTGTAGAGGGCTTTGGTGGTATGCGGGTTCGTGATAATAAATTATCATTTCAGCCATTTCTTCCTGCAAAATGGCAATCATTTTCGTTCCATATAGGATTTAGGGGAGCATTACTGAATATTAAAGTGAGCAAAGATGGCGTTCAGATCAAAAACCTGTCGGGTAACGGGGTGAGCGTATTGATTTATGGCAAGGAACTGTTGGTAAAGGCCAATAATGAACTGCTGGTTGAAGTATAAACCGCTTTAACCAATTTAAGCATGAAAAGAATTAAAGTTATTGTTTGTTTTATCGCGGTAGCATTCATGCCGATACTTACATTTTCGCAGATAAGGCCCCCAAAAAAACACGTTAAAATGGAATCGTCTACAACCAATAATAAGTTGATCATATACCAATTATTGCCGCGCCTGTATGGTAATACCATACAGGTGAATAAAACTAACGGCTCTATTGAGGAAAACGGTGTCGGCAAGTTCAACGATATTAATGATAAAGCACTCCAGGAAATAAAAAAAATGGGCTTTACGCATGTTTGGTTCACCGGTGTAATTGAACATGCTACCATGACGGACTATTCCAAATTCGGTATTAAACCCGATGATCCGGATGTTGTAAAAGGCCGTGCCGGCTCGCCTTATGCTATAAATGATTATTACGATGTTGACCCGGATTTGGCAGTTGATGTGGCAAACCGGATGGGGGAGTATGAAGCACTAATAAACCGCACCCATCAAAATGGTTTAAAAGTATTGATGGACCTGGTTCCTAATCATGTGGCACGCACCTATGCCTCGGATGTAAAACCCGAAGGTGTTCGTGATTTTGGGCAGGATGATGATAAAAGCAAAGCATTTGATCCTAAAAATGATTTTTATTATACACCGGGCCAGTCTTTTGTGGTGCCGCCGGGATATAATCCGGGTGGAGACGGATTTAAAAGCCCATTAAAGGATGGCAAGTTTGATGAAAACCCCGCCAAAGCAACCGGAAATGACGTTTTTAAGGCGTCTCCATCAATTGACGATTGGTTTGAAACTGTGAAGCTAAATTATGGGGTTGATTATGCCAATAACCACCAACCGCATTTTGACCCTGTACCACCGGTATGGAACAAGATGTATGATATTTTACATTTCTGGGCCGACAAAGGTGTGGATGGTTTTCGCTGTGATATGGTGGAGATGGTACCATTTGAATTTTGGGGTTGGGTGATCCCTAAATTAAAGGCCGAACATCCGCAGTTGATATTTATAGGCGAAGCTTATGATGTAAATAAATATCACGACTATATTTTTAACGGCAGGTTTGATTATTTATATGATAAGGTAGGGCTATATGATGCCATAAGGCGTTTAACCCGCAACGAACCTAATGCTACCACCTGGGATATTAATAAGGTTTGGAACCACGACAGTAAATTTATTGACGGCCACATGCTGCGCTTTATGGAAAACCATGATGAGCAGCGCATTGCTTCGCCGGAATTTGCGGGAAACCCTTGGTTAGCCGTACCGGGAATGATAGTTACAGCAACACTGAACACAGGTCCGGTTATGGTCTATTTTGGACAGGAAGTAGGCGAGCCTGGTGCCGGAACTGAAGGTTTTGGCGGTAATGATGGCCGTACCAGCATATTTGATTATTGGGGTGTTCCCGAACATCAGAAATGGCTGAATAATGGCAAACTTGACGGAGGACAATTGCCTGAAAGTGAAAAGAATCTAAGGGTATTTTACAGTAAGCTATTAAATATTGCGCAGCAAGCCGCAGCTATAAAAAGTGGCAGGTTTTATGAGTTAATGCTGGTTAATCAAAATAATGAAAGCGGATTTAATGACCGTATTTATGCTTACCTGCGTTATACCGATAAACAACGTATATTGGTAATAACCAATTTTAATCGTAACGAGCGTAAATTACAGCTAAAACTGCCTGCCGAACTGATGGAAGAATTGCATTTAAATGGGAACGTGCAATTTAATGATTTGCTGAGCGGGGCCAGGTATAGTACGAGTGATATTGCAGGAGGGTTAAGTATTACTTTGCCTGCTGCAAGCGGGGTAATGTTAGAATTTTAATAAGCTTCACCTAAATCCTGCCCGGTAGGGCGGACTTATAAAAAGATGGGATATAAAGGTCTCCCCAAATGGGGTAGATTTAGCGAGGGGCAGACAACCAATTAAATTATTGAACCAATAAAATTATGGCAACAATCAGCATCATTCAAAAACCGAGAATGAGTTTTTGGCAGATTTGGAACATGAGCTTCGGCTTTCTCGGTATCCAGTTTGGTTTTGCATTGCAAACAGGCTATGCAAGCAGCATATTGTTAAAGTTTGGTGCTAAGGTTGATAATTTGTCGTGGTTTTGGCTGGCAGCACCACTTACCGGTATGATCATTCAGCCAATTATTGGTCATTATAGTGACCGTACCTGGAACAGGCTTGGGCGCAGAAGGCCATATTTTTTAACCGGGGCGCTGCTGTCTGGCATCGCGTTATGCTTTTTACCCAATTCATCCGGGTTGGCATTCCTTATTCCGCCTATTATTGTTGGGGCTGGTATGCTGATGTTAATGGATGCCTCCTTCAATGTGGCTATGGAGCCCTTTAGAGCTTTAGTTGCCGATAATTTGCCTGACAGTCAGCATAATACAGGTTTTTCATTACAAACTTGCCTGATAGGCGTGGGCGCTATTATGGGATCATTCCTGCCCTCGGTTCTGGCCGAATATCTTCATGTATCTGATACGGCGCCAAAAGGCATAGTGCCCAATAATCTGTTATATTCCTTTTATGCCGGCGGCATAGTATTGATAGGCTGTATTTTATGGACAGTGATAAAAACAAAAGAGTATCCACCAGAAGAATATGCAAAATTTCACGCGCCGGATACAGAAGTGGCTAAAAAAAGTGGTATTGCAGAATTTCTGAATGACCTGGTTAATATGCCAAAAACCATGAAACAATTGGGCATAGTGCAGTTTTTTTCATGGTTTGCACTTTTTTCGATGTGGGTTTTTACAACATCAGCGGTAGCAGCACATATTTATCATTTACCCGCTTCTGATACATCCTCCCACGAGTATTCCCAGGCCAGCGATTGGGTTGGAAAAATGTTTGGCGTATATAATGCTGTATCTGCAGTGTATGCTTTATCACTTCCCTGGATAGTTAAAAGAATCAACCGTAAAAGAACGCATGCTTTTTCATTAACAATGGGTGGTATAGGTTTAATCTCCATATTTTTCATACAAAACCATTACCTTTTATTTTTCTCAATGATTGGGGTAGGCCTTGCATGGGGCAGCATTTTAGCAATGCCTTATGCCATATTATCCAGTTCAATACCTGCAAAAAAAATAGGGGTATACATGGGCTTGTTCAATTTTTTCATCACGTTCCCGCAAATAGTTAATAGTCTTACAGGTAGTTTAATTATAAAGTATCTATTTAATAGCCAGGCAATTTACGGGCTTTTAATGGCCGGAGTATTTATGTTTTTAGCCGCAATATCTGTTTTATTTGTGCAGGATGGTAAAAAAATACAGATCATCGATGAGCGTTAATTAATAGATGATATAGGGGTTAATGTGTCATCGATACAATTATTAATTAAACATTAATTCATTATTTATAAACCTCAATTCTTATATTGCGTACAAGATACACAATACATATTTGCAGTAGAGACTAAGAAATTTGATGGAAGATAAGAATATATTAAACCCTGAATTGTTACCCGCTAAGCTTGTTGATGAAGATGAAGAGGTTCACCATATAAATAATCCTGCGGCCGGTATTAAGCCCATTGTGAAAAAGTACCTGGGTATGCCGATAGGTGCTGAACAAAAAAACAATAAATTCTTTTTTACAGATGGTGACGCTAAGGTAGAAGTTACCGTTGTTACCGACGAAATTATACGAGTAAGGCTTGCCCCGCACAGCGTTTTTTTAGATGAGTTTTCATATGCAGTGCCTAAACTAGAGAAAAAAGTGTCAGTTTTTGGGTTATATGAAGATGAGAACGAATATGTGGTTTCAACTAATATTGTAAACTGCCATGTTCGTAAAAAAGATTTCTTTATATCTTTTTCTGATAACCAGAACCATTTAACCAGTTCAGACGCGGTACCCATGCATTGGGAAGAGAATACAAAGTTTGGCGGTTATTACGTTTATTGTACCAAGGAATGCCATACGGAAGAGAGCTTTTTTGGTATGGGCGATAAGCCAACCGAATTTAACCTGCGTGGTAAAAGGCTGCAAAACTGGAACACAGATGCTTATTCTTTTGCCTGGAACCAGGATCCTTTATACCGCAGTATCCCTTTTTATATCAGTTTGAATGAAGGGATAGCTCACGGGATATTTTTTGATAACACTTTTAAAGCTGATTTTGATTTTGGCGCCGAAGACTCAACCAAAACAAGTTTTTGGGCTGATGGTGGCGAGTTGCAATACTATTACATCCACGGGCCGCACATGATGGACGTGGTAAAACGCTATCATATTTTAACCGGTACGCACCCTATGCCGCCACTTTGGGCGCTGGGCTACCACCAATGCCGCTGGAGTTATTATCCTGAATCGAAAGTAAGGATGGTGACCAAAACTTTCCGCGAGCAAAAAATACCCTGTGACGGCATTTACCTGGATATTGATTATATGGATGGCTACCGGTGTTTTACCTGGAACCGCAAATATTTCCCTGATCCTAAGAAAATGATCAAGGAATTATCAGACCAGGGGTTTAAAACCGTTGTGATTATTGACCCCGGAATACGTGTTGACGATAACTATTCGGTATTTAAAGAAGGGAAAGAAAATCGCTATTTCTGCCGCCGCTGCGATGATTACTTTATGGAAGGGCATGTATGGCCCGGCCGTTGCCAGTTTCCTGATTTTACCAATCCTGAAGTAAGAGAATGGTGGGGCGGGTTATTTGACGAATTGGTACAGTTGGGTGTAGCAGGGGTGTGGAATGATATGAACGAACCTGCAGTATTTGGCAGTGGTACTTTCCCGGATGATGTACGTCATCAATATGATGGGCATCGTGGGTCTCACCGCAAGGCACACAATGTTTACGGTATGCAAATGGTACGCGCCACCTACGAAGGGATGCGCAAGCTGATGAAAAATAAACGCCCTTTTACTATTACCAGGGCCGGCTATTCAGGTGTACAACGTTATTCTTCCGTTTGGACAGGTGATAATGTGGCCTCCTGGGAACATTTAAAATTAGGTAATATCCAATGCCAGCGCTTATCAGTATCAGGTATATCATTTTGCGGTACAGATATTGGCGGTTTTAGTGGTGAGCCCGATGGTGAACTGTTTACCCGCTGGATACAGATGGGCACATTCTCGCCGTTTATGCGCGCGCACTCGGCTGGTGATACCAAAGAACGCGAGCCATGGAGTTTTGGTGAGCCATTTACTTCTATTAACCGCAAGTTTATTGAGCTGCGTTATCGCTTATTGCCTTATTTATATTCGGCATTTTGGGAGCATCATCGTTATGGTTTCCCTATATTAAGGCCGGTAGTATTGCAGGAGCAGGATGAATTAAGCAACCATTTTCGCCAGGATGAGTTTACCTATGGCGATAAAATATTAATATGCCCGGTACTTGAACCCGGACAAAAAAGCCGCAAAGTATACCTGCCTAAAGGCAAATGGTATAATTTCTGGACGCATGAATTAGTGGATGGGGGTAAGGAAGTTGTAGTACTTACGCCGTTGGATACAATGCCAATATTTGTAAAAGCAGGCTCC
Source organism: Mucilaginibacter sp. (assembly GCA_028288085.1). GTDB lineage: Bacteria > Bacteroidota > Bacteroidia > Sphingobacteriales > Sphingobacteriaceae > Mucilaginibacter. The sequence goes on along the minus strand of JAQBOK010000198.1, from coordinate 3,884 downwards.
GTAATCCCTGAATATCCTGTGATGCAATATGTTGGTGAAAAGGAAATTGACGAGGTGAAATTGAATGTTTATTACAGCGATATCGAGGCAAATTCATTCTTGTTTGAAGATTACGGCGAAACTTTTGCCTATGAGCAGGATATTTACCTTGAAAAGAAATTTGTAGTTAAAGGCAAGGATAACAAACTGACCATACAGCAAAGCATGGAAGGCTTATACACACCACGATATGAGAACTATCATTTTAATATTGTAGGCTTGCCGTTTAAACCAACAAGGGTTATTGCCGACAATAATGAGGTGCGTGATTTTATGATCGCTGCTGATAAATCTGTTCAGCTAAAACTGAGGAAGAATTTTACGCAGTTGGTAATAAGTTAAGCCATAATATCAGTTACCCGAAGCAGCAAATGATTTGACCATTTATTTGCGCTTCGGGTAATTATGTGATAAATTTATACAACAGACCAATTATTTAACCGGACCTATATTTTTTTCGTGACCAAATGACTAAACAAGGCTTGCAACGGGTTATTGTTGAACACGTAACGCCTGAAATTGACGCCGGCAGATTTTATATAAAAAAAATTGCTGGCGATACTGTAAGGGTTGAAGCGGATATATTTACCGATGGGCACGACAATGCCGGAGGAAGATTGCTGTACAGGCACGAGAGTGAAAAACAGTGGTCGTTTGCCCCGATGCACCTCATGAATAATGATCGCTGGCAGGCGTCTTTTCACCTTGAGAAAATAGGATTTTATCATTATACCGTAACGGGCTGGGTTGACCATGTTTTAACATGGCACGAAGGCTTTTTGAAAAAATACCAGGATGCCCAGTACATGGGGGTAGAGTTACTGATTGGGGCAGGTTTTCTTGAAGCCATGCTGCCGTTAGCCAGTAAGGCCGATCAGAAATTAATCGCCAAAATAATTGCTTTATTACGCGATGAAAGTAAATATGACCTGGCGGTAAATACGGTTTTGGGGAAAGAGCTGCATCATTTTATCGACCGGTATCCTGACCTGAGCAATGCAACTACCTATTTAAGAGAGTTAAGGGTATATGTTGACCGTGAAAAAGCCGGCTTCAGTAGTTGGTATTGTTTTTTTCCGCGTTCGGCATCACCTGTAGAAGGGAAACATGGCACCTTTAAAGATTGCGAAGCATTGCTGCCCCGTATTGCCGAAATGGGTTTTGACGTGTTATATTTCCCGCCAATACATCCAATTGGCGATACCTTTAGAAAAGGGAAGAATAATAAGGTAAATGCTTTGCCCGGTGATGATGGCGTTCCATATGCCATTGGGTCAAAAGATGGCGGTCATAAAGATATTTTAAAGGACCTGGGCACATTGGCTGATTTTAAACATTTGATAAAAGAAGCGGCCGCTCATGGATTAGAAATAGCTTTGGATTTTGCCATTCAATGCTCGCCAGATCATCCTTATGTTAAAGAACACCCCAAATGGTTTAAATGGCGACCAGACGGCACGGTTCAATATGCCGAAAATCCACCCAAAAAATATCAGGACATATTGCCGGTTAATTTTGAAAATGACGATTGGCAAAATCTATGGAAAGAATTAAAAAGCATTCTTGATTACTGGTGCGAGCAAGGAGTACGCATATTCAGGGTAGACAATCCGCACACCAAATCATTCAATTTTTGGGAGTGGTGTATTGCCGAAGTGCAAAAGAAATACCCCGGCACTATTTTCCTTTCAGAGGCTTTTACCAAGCCGAAGGTAATGAAGGAACTGGCCAAACTGGGCTACACACAATCTTATACTTACTATGTTTGGCGCAATACCAAACAGGAAATTACAGAATATATTACCGAATTAACGCGAACCGAAATGAGGGACTATTATCGTCCTAATTTTTGGCCCAATACTCATGATATTAATCCCTATTCGCTGCAAAGCGGAAACGAGGCAAGTTTTATAGCCCGCTATTTTATGGCGGCAACCCTGTCATCCAACTATGGAATATTTGGCCCCGTTTACGAATTAATGTATCATGAACCCTATCCCGGCAAGGAAGAGTACTTGAACTCGGAAAAATACGAAGTACGCCATTGGGATTGGGGCGAACGAAACAAACTTACCGGGGTTATTACTAAAGTGAATGCCGCACGCAAGGCAAACGCTGCATTGCAAAGCACTAATAATATTAAGTTTTGTGACATTGATAATGATCAAATGATTGCCTACTACAAAAGGGAGGGGGATAATCATATTTTATGCATCGTAAATCTTGACCCCTATCAAAAGCAGTTTGGCCATGTGCATACACCATTGCAGGAAATGGGCATTTTTCCGGGGCAGGATTTTACGGTACTTGATGTTTTAACTGGCACAAGTTATGTATGGAACCGCGAATGGAACTATGTGGAACTAACACCAGGCGATGTGCCGGCTCACCTTTTCAGGATAGAATTGTAAAATAAAACCATGGCCAAAATAGCAGTTACCGGCAAAACAAATTCGCTATCACTGAATAAGCCATGGAAGGAGTTTGCCCACGACAAAACAGCCATTTCGTGGCTGGAAGAAAATGTATTTTATGAATACATGCGTAAATGCCGCTGGTTTGCCGGCAAAGCGCGCATGATCAAATTTCTTAAAGTGCAGCAGTTGCTCTTTATGCCTATTGAAGGTGATTTGGCTTATTTGGTGATACTGCATATAGGTTATACCTATGGCGACGAGGAAAAGTATGCTATGCCGGTTTCTTTTCTACCAGATAATTATGAGTTGATTGGTCAGGTTAACCCCAAGGCGTTTATTGTAAAGGTAACCGTTGATGGCAAGCCGGGGTGGTTGATAGATGCGATATATGATTTCCGTTTCCAGACAGAGTTGTTTAAGAATATATGGGACAATGCTTCTACAAAACAGGAGAATGGTGCTTTAACTTATCATAGAGGTAAAGGCCTTGCTATAACGGATGAAGACATGGGTTATTTATGTGTAATTCCAGACCTTGAGCAAAGTAATTCATCTCTTATATTCGGCAATAAATATTTCTTTAAGCTCTATCGTAAGCTTTTTCGCGAGATTAACCCTGAGGTAGAAATGCTGCAATTTTTGACCGAAACGGGAGGCTTTAAAAGCATACCTGCGTATTGCGGCAGCTTTGCATATGAACGCCCTGGCATACCACCGGTTACTCTTGGGCTGATGATGCAGAAAGTGGCAAGCAAATCAGATAGCTGGGTAGCCACGGGCGATGATTTGAACGATTTCCTGTTCAGGTTTGTTGATAAACTTTTTGCGATACATGACCAGGTGTTTGAAAAGGTTGAACTACTGGGAAAACGTACTGCAGAAATGCACCTGGCCTTATTATCCGATAAGAAAAGCGAGGATTTTAAACCGGAGAGCTTTAATGCTGATTATGTAAAATGGCTGCAGGAAAGCTTGGGCAAATTGTTAAATAAGCGCATCACCTTATTAAAAGAAAACTATAGCCGGTTAGATAATAATGCAAAACAACTGGCCGACGATTTTATCAACAGCGAAAAGATCATACAGCATTTTTTTGAAAAGATAGCCAGTAATGATCTGAAATCATTACGCATACGTATTCATGGCGATTACCATTTGGGGCAGGTGCTTTTTACAGGAACCGATTACCTCATTATTGATTTTGAAGGAGAGCCGGAAAGCGCTATCGCAGATCGTAAAATAAAACATTCCCCGCTAAAGGATGTTGCCGGTATGATACGCTCGTTCCATTATGCGGTTTGTGCCAAACTTTATTTTAGCAATGAAACCAGGGGGATAGATCCTTTAAGATTACAAAAGTCGGCCGACAGATGGTATAAACTGATCACAGATGCATATGTAGATGCATACATGCATACAATGGGAGAT
>JAQBOK010000191.1 GCA_028288085.1 Mucilaginibacter sp. | reverse complement strand
TTTAATTGAGCCTGCTCAATTCCTCTTTAAGTTTAATAAAGGAATTATAGGGGCCTATCGACAAAGTACTATTAACAAGCCATGCTGGTATACTGCCACCGGGGTCGACACTAAATGTGTAGTCAATTTTTAATTTATGCTCATTAACTACCGTAACCTTCCACAGGGCCAATGAATAGGGCACGCGTATAAAATTGTTATCAACAGGTAAGAAAGTGGGCAGACTTACTGCTTTAATTTCAAACTTATCAATAACGTTGCCGGGAATAATAGACAATTCTATAATCAGATCGCGGTCTCTTAAAGGCCAGGGCAAATGGGATATTGAATGGTAAATTAATTCTTGTGGGTTTACTGTTTTTAGCAGATAATTACTTTTTGTGCTGTATACCCATTGCTTATAGTTATTAATATCCTGGAGTGTTTTAATTAATTGCGTTTTTGTTGCCGTTAATTCACAAATTACCCTCAGCTCTTTCAGGCTTCCGGATAAGGGCTGTCTTGTATAAACTTCAATGCCATTTTCATTCCGCTTCAATTCCCAGTTTCCCTGGCTAAAACCTGTTGAAACTTGTAAGATCAAAATGCTGATGGTAAGTAACGGAATTTTTAACATGTAGCCCAAATCATTTTTTATAAAGTATCAGCCATCACAATAAATCCTGATGGTTTAATTACGTATTTACCCTATACATTATTGTTCAACAGTTTCCTGAATTTAAAGAGCTTAAATAATTCCTATATTTATTCGATAAATTAAGTCATCTCATCATGAAAACTGCCAGGTTTATAATACCGCTATTACTTTGTGCAATTGCCTTTGGTTTTACAACCACCCAAAACGCCAACCATTGGGAACAACTTTTTAATGGGAAAGATCTGACTGGCTGGGATACCTATCTGGGGCCAGACCTGGATACAAATGGCAAACCGATTAACGGCCAACCGGTAGGCCTGAATAGCGACCCACGGCATGTTTTTAGCATAGTAAAGGAAAATGGCGAAAATATTATTCGTGTTTCTGGTGAGAACTGGGGGGCCATATCTACCAAAAAGGAATATGAAAGCTACCACCTCCAATTACAGTTTAAGTGGGGCGCACTTTCGTGGGGGCAAAAAAAGAATAAGAAGAAAGATAGTGGCTTACTATATCATTCCGTTGGTAAATACGGTGCAGATTACGGCGCCTGGATGCGTTCGCAGGAATTTCAGATCGAGGAAGGCAACTGTGGAGATTATTGGGGTGTTGCCGGTGGTATGGCTGATATACCCGTAATAAAAAAATCTGAAACAGATTATGTTTATAATCCGCAGGGAACGCTTACCACATTTAGTGAAGATAGTAAACAGGGAAGGCATTGCATAAAGAGTGGGGATGCCGAAAACCCAACGGGCCAATGGAACACAGTCGACCTGTATTGCCATGGCGATACCAGCGTACATGTTGTAAACGGTAAGGTAATGATGGTATTGTACCACAATCAACAATTGGATAACGGACAACAATCACCGCTTATTAAAGGGAAAATTCAGATACAATCTGAAGGCGCGGAGGTTTATTACAGGCAAATAAAGATACAGTCAATTGATCGGCTCCCTGCGGAGTTTGTTAAGTAGTTTTATTATTCAGAGCGGCACTATTACTTACAGGGTCCCCGAAAAATACAACCCCAAATACAACCGCAAAAATTGAATAAACGCCGGCCAATACCCAAATCGGATAAGGAAGGCTGTGATCATTCAACAATGTTTTTATCAAAGCGAGTGCGCCAATAACAAAGTGTGTAAAATTAGCAGTAGCTATTGGTTTATTATAAATGCCGCCAATAATGCTTCCTTTGGCCATCCAGTTTAGCATTGCAAAAGCAAAATATAAAGCGCCTGATATTTGTAACACCAGTTGCAAAGTTTTTGAGGGGCCTATTCCGGTTGAATTAGCTATTTCATTTGGAAGAAAGGTTAGACTGATCCCTATTGCGGCCATAAATAGAGCACTGAGGATCATAAGCAACTTTGTATTCATTTGCAATTAGAAGGTTTAATTGCCACTAAGGTAGGTTCTTTTTGCTTAAATCGGGGATTTTTAAATCCCCGATTTGAAAAATGAGTTAAATGTATCAGCCCCTTATTTTGATGGGATCAGGAAGGTTATTGATTAGAAGTCCATTATTCACACTTTACTTTTTCGCAGATCTCATGTGAAACCCAGCGAAAACTGACATGGCAGAATCCAATTATCCTTTTTCAATTACAAATAGCTTACTGAGAAGAATATTAATCTCCCTATCAATAAGTTTTTGAAGTAAACACTTTGATGTAATCCACATACGAAACTCCATTTGCAATATTAGAAGCATTCAGATTGCTATAATAATGGCCCCCTATCGGTACATTTAATGATATAATATGTGTTTTGCCAAAAAGGTCTGGAACGTGCCCACCTGCTGTTTTTACCTCAACCAGATTACCATCTATATAATATTTAAGAGCATTTTTGCCCCATTCTGTTGTATAAACATGATAAGAGGCCGAAAGATCATTATCGGTTGGGTTAAATTGATAAGCATTCGTTACCAGATTGTTGTTTGTTGCTGTACCATACGAATAACTGGTGCCATATTCTTTGGTATTGGCACCAATCCCCTCTTCGCAAATAATCTCCCCGTTTACGGGCCAGTTACTGCCAAAAGTGCATAACACAGAAGTTAAACCATATTCAGAAACGGTTTTTATCCTGGCTACAATCCTAACATACGGCGTGGTAGCATTTGCGGAAATATTGGCCTTACTAAGCAGCCATGCTGAAGTGTAATTAAAGGTTTTGGTTGAAGTACTGTTTACTTCAGTTGGGCCTGTAACTGTTTCCTTTTTTGCAGATATCTGTAAAGCGCCATTAACTATTGTAGCATTAGCTGGAGTATAACATTGCAGCTCCCCTTGAACACCTCCCTGCAATAGGTTCCATTTAGATAAGTCTCCATTAAAATTATCTTCAAAAGTTTTAGTCCATCCATGATTTGTTAATGTAGTATCATTAAAGTCATAATTGGGGGTGGTGGTTGCGGTAATAGGATTGACGGTATAACCAATATTGGTTGATGGTAGAGGCGATGAAGTATTTTTACAGCTAACTGCTGCAAGAAAAAAAATGCCGACAATAAAAAATGTAAAAGTTTTCATAAAGTTGTTAATTATGAGTTTGTTAATAATATTTAAGTAGATGCGGTATTGCATATAATAAATTCTTTTTCGCGAAAAATGTTTTAATCTTAACAAGAAAAACTTAAGATATTGGGGGTGAATGGGAGATTCAAATGATCACAAATATTTGGGAATGGCGCAACCAATCCTGTAAAGATTTCAAATAATAAAAATTAAATTATATTTGAGGAATAAGACATAAAACCTAATCACCCAACATGAGAACAAAGATCGGACTTGTAATAATTGCAGTTATACTCCTATCCTGCAAAAACAAGGCAAACAAAACGGAGTCTAAAGAAGATGCCCTATTACCAATAGTAGGAACATGGCAGTTGATTTCTGGTACTACTATCCAAAAAAAGGATACGGTAGTAACCGATTACACCAAAAATCAGAAAGCGATAAAAATTATTAACGGAACACATTTCTGTTTTTTAATACATGATCTGACTAAAGGAAAAGGTGCTTCGCCCGTTTTTTCTGTAGGTGGAGGCAATTATACTTTAGTGGGTGATAAATATACCGAGGACCTGGAATATTGTAACGACAGGCAATGGGAAAACCATAAATTTGATTTTACTGTTACAATAAACAACGATACATTAACCCAAAAAGGGATAGAAAAAATTGATAGTTTAGGAGTAAACAGAATAAATATTGAAAAGTATATTAGGGTAAAAGGCAGTTAAGTTAAATAATGTAGAAATATAACCATCACTATTAATATTGTTATTCACAACACAACGTGTACGAATATTAATTGGGATACGTTAGACCTTGGTAAAGGCCTAAAACTTTTTGTAGATTTATGAGTTTAGCTTACGTGAATATAAAAATAAGGCAGTAGGCCCCGATTGCCAATAAATGAAAAAAATTACTGATAAATACCATACGTTAATTAAAGATGACGATAAGCATCTGAACCCGCTTTTCGATATCAAAGACGTATCCAAAAGAACGTATCAGCTCGGCATTGCTGCATTATTTACCGGAATAGGGCTCTCCATTTATAACTCCATTATAGGCCTTTACGTCTCGTCGTTTTTGGTGGCTTGTTTTTGCTTTTCTATTTTGATGGTTATTCTTTTGAAATATAACGAGGCTATTAAAAATCTTACCATTTTTATAATATCAATGGTTTGTGGCCTATTGATAGCCACGGTGCTTATAGAAGGATTGCAGTCTGAAGAATATTTGTATTTTTTCCCCATCCTGGTTGCGGTGCCAATAATTGTCAATTTAAAACAGACCCAATACCGCGAGTCGATCATTTATATTTCCATCATTTTCTTTTCATTCGGTATCTGCATTTTGATTGGCCGGCATGTGAAACCCCTTGAGGATTTTACAGGAGCACAGATAACCAAACTGGCCCTTTTTAACCGGGTTATAGCCATTTCTTCAACTATAGTGTTTGCGGTAGCTTATATATTTTTTGAGAAGAAATATATTAATGAGTTGATGGAACAAAGTAAACGGGTGATAGATTCAAGAACACAATTCCTGGCTACCATGGGACATGAACTTCGTACACCTTTAAACGGCATAATCGGAGTGATCAACCTGTTAAAGCAGGAACACAGTTTGTCTCAGCAGGAGGAATATTATCAAATTCTAAAATATTGTTCTGATCACATGCTGCAGCAGGTGAATAATATTCTTGATTTCAATAAGATAGAAGCGGATAAACTCGAGATTCACCCGGTTGAACTAAATCTGCAGCAGCTTTTATTGAATGTAGGGACGCCTTTTATTACACTTTTCCAGGAGAGGGGCCTTGAATTAAAAATTGAGATCGATCCGCAGTTGGATGTTTTAGTAATGGCCGATGATCTGCGGTTGATACAAGTTTTTAATAACCTTTTTTCAAATGCCCTAAAGTTTACCGAAGAGGGCTACGTAAAATTGAAAGTGACATGCAAAAGCAAAAACAAAAAATCAATCGAAGCGGCCTTTATTGTGGAGGATACGGGGATAGGGATAGAACAAAGGGACCAAAAGAAGATTTTTGAAAGCTTTTGGCAGGTTTATGACGAAGACACTAAAAAATTTACCGGTACAGGATTGGGTCTTACTATTTGCGTGCGATTACTGAAACTGATGAATGGCAACCTTACCCTGGTCAGCGAAAAGGGAAAGGGCAGTAAATTTAGTTTCGACCTGAAATTTAACTATGCCGGTACCACACCGCACCGCTCCAAAATCCAGGCAAAAACGGATGGTGACCTGTCGGGAATCAGGATCTTATTAGCAGAGGATAATAAGATCAATATGATGGTGGCTAAAAAGGTACTAACCGGCTTCAATGCCGACGTTACAAGTGCCTACGATGGCAAAGAGGCAATGGAAGAACTGGAAAAGGATGCTGCTTATGACATTATTTTAATGGATCTCGAAATGCCGGTGATGAATGGATACACTGCAATTTTTGAAGTGAAAAAATTATACCCCGATATTCCAGTTATTGCGTTTACAGCCTCATTGGTTGATCAAAAAATGTTAGCCGATCTTATTTCGAGCGGCTTTGTTGATTGTATATTGAAGCCATTCCAGCCGCTTCAGTTGTTATCAACCCTCAAAAAACATCTCGTAAAGCCAATGCCCCTGGTACAGTAATATTTTCATATATCCGTTTGTCGGAAGGATACAAAAGCGGAGAATGGTGGGCACGCAACAAATGCACCACACTAATTGCTAGTTAATCCCTAATGCCCTAAAGAACAATAATTAAAAAGTATCTGCCGGGGAATAAACCAACAGAAAATATCTGGCGATTGGACAGATACCATGCTATCACTTCAACTTTTTAAGAAAGGGATTATTTTCTAATAGGAGTTTGAAATTATCGGGATTGTTAATGATGTCATTATGTTCTCTCCCGCTGTGGATATATACCAGCCGGTTATTTTGTAACTGCTGCGGGCTTATTTGGGTTTCCTCGGTTTCAAAATAGGGAATGTGTTCCTGGTCAAGCAGTTTTACCATGGCGTGGCTTTCTCCGTCGGTGCCGCCGTGGTCAGTATACAGATGAATAAAACGGCGAGTGCTGTCTGCCTTTATCCATGCCATAAATATTTCGGTTTCGGCATAAAGCGCGTCAAACAGCATGACCTCGTCAACGGGCACCTGCCCATTTTGAATGATGCGTGCCATTACGCGGTAAGCGCCACTGTGTCCTGCCAGCATTACATGGCCTGCTATGCAATTTTTGGGTACCAGGCGCTGCGCTTTCAAACCATTCAACACATCGCCAACCAATGCCTTAAATACGCCGGGGTTTTCCAGTTTACCCCCATAGCTATCAGGAGAACCTTTTGCAGTTTCGGCTAAAACCAGCACGGCATTACGGCCAGATGCTATAAACTGTTTGGTGAGTTGATAATAGACGGCGGCATTATCCACATTGTTGCGCCAGCCATGAAACCAGAAAACCAGGTCGATGGTTTTTTTAGCATCCAGGTTTTTAGGGGCGATGATGAGTACCGTACTATCATGGTAATGGTCGGCCGATGAGTATAATACCTTATCGTAAATATACCCGTTTGCCCTGCCGGTATCCGGGAACGAGGTATGTGCGGATTGTATATGAAAACTAATTACATTATTCTGGGCCCTGCAGTTTGAAAAAGGAAAAAACAGCGCAAAAAAAATGGATAGGCAAAAAAAGAATAGTCGCATATTAAAAAGGTATTTGGGCCTTTGATCATATGAAAGTAGCGAAATTATCAGCGAATATTATATTTATTGGTGGTGTCTGGCGATATTTTATAGTTTCCGCCTTTGTAATTTTTTAAGCTATCAACCGGTACCGGTTTAACAACTCTTATTTGTTGTAAGGCCAGGTATGTTTTTTGCCAGTCTATTTTATCTTTTTTATGCTCATTTGATTTGGTGGTGGTATCGGCCTTACTATAAAACCAAAGGATATTGTCTTTTAAAGGAGGGGTAAGGTTTTGATATTTTTCACCCTGCAGTTTGATCAGCATTATACTATAAGTTTGATCTACAAGGCCATATTCTCCTGGGGCGGTTGCTTTTCCTGTATCAAAATCAATATCTGCTAAATCTATATGGTTTTCATGTTGCAGGGTATTTATAGCAATGCCAAAATGAACTACTGTTGTATCAAAGCTTTTAATGAACAGCTTTTCACCCTCGGGGCCCGGGTCTTTAAATTTTAGAGCTTTTAAAGGCCCAACTTTTGGTAATATTTGTAAGATAAATGCAAATACCCGCTCTTTAAATTTTGGTTTTTCGCGTTCGCGCCCAAACTCCTGGTAATACTCTTTTCTTTTTATTCTGTAATGAAATTTCCTGCTGTTGTAAGAAGGATTGGTTTTAAGAATATCCGCTTTTTTTATTGCCCAGGCTGTCCTGGTTAAGCCCGGTAATAAGGTTTTTACCGACCACCTGAAAGTTGAGATGGTTAAATTAAGATTACCGAAAACTTCGTTAATATCCTCGCCATAAGTTTTAAGAAAGGCCCGTTCCAATACCGGGCGTGCTACGTTAAATCCAATAAAATCATGGTATGATTGTGGTAAATAATTCCCCCGTGCGGTCTGCAATACATCAAAAGCAAATTCCATTCTTTTGTGTGATGTATTATCATCATCATAAGTAACAACGCTGCCAAATTTTTGCCCTATCTTGGGATAAACAATTGGTACTGCCATATTGGTGCCCAATGAGTGCCCGTATTTGTCTGTCATATAATGTGATAAAGCGCCAATAGCAAAAGCATATTCATTTAAATTTTGCGATTCAGAAAGCAGGTTTTCTACAAAATCTCCACTGCGTACATAATGCACCAGGTTGGTAAAATAAGGGTTGCCAAACGGGAAATAACCCATATCAGCAATAAGCGATCCACCGTAAGCATAAGAGCGGGCCAATTTCAGATCAGCATCGGTTGCGGCGGGGTATTTTTGTTTAAGTAATGGCAGGATAGACTTTTGCCAGCTGGCATCAATAATGGCTTCATGTGCAAAAACGGAATAAGCTTTTGATGATAGGGGGCTTAACAGTGTTGTTATAAGCAAAATAAGTATACACTTATTTAATGCGGACAGCTTCATTAAATTGGTTTGGTAAGTTTGTTAGGATAATGATAAAAGTACAGAAATTGTTTTAAGCAGGGATCATTATAATGAGTAATTTTAATCCCGTTTAAGTATATAATTTTATTTACTAATGATGTACCAGAAGCCTATTTTAGTCTTGACCATTTTATCCGTATTGTTGATCTCATTTAAGCCCATAAAAGAAATTAAGTCATTTGACGATTACCCGGTTTATTCAGGAACAGATCTTGGGGTCAATTATTCACCAATAAAAACGATATTCAAGGTTTGGGCTCCAACTGCCTCCGCTGTCAAGCTTAGGCTGTATGCAGCTGGTGACGGTGGAAAACCAACTCAAATTATTAAACTGAGTAAAGCCACACAAGGCGTTTGGGAAACAACAATAAAGCACGATCTTAAAGATCAGTACTATACTTTCCAGGTTTTTAATAAAGGCAAATGGTTGCAGGAACGGCCTGATATTTATGCCCGGGCAGTTGGCGTAAATGGTAAGCGCGGAATGGTGATTGATTTGAAGTCCACTAACCCTAAGAACTGGGCGAAAGATAAAAAGCCCGCACAAAAAAACTTTACCGACATTATTATTTACGAGTTACATGTTCGTGATCTGTCTATCAGCCCGCAATCGGGTATTGAGCATAAGGGCAAGTTTTTGGGATTAACCGAAACCGGCACCAAAAGCCCTGACGGAGAATCTACAGGGCTCGACCACATTAAGGCTTTAGGAGTAACCCACATTCATTTACTGCCTTCGTTTGATTTTAACTCCGTTGATGAAACAAAACCCGATGCAAAATATAACTGGGGTTATGATCCTTTAAATTATAATGTACCCGAGGGGAGCTATTCCACCAATCCCTATAATGGCAATGTTAGAGTACACGAGTTTAAGCAAATGGTGCAGGCGCTGCATGCAAATGGTTTAAGGGTAATATTAGATGTGGTGTATAACCATACAAGTGATACAGCATCAAATTTTAACCAGTTTGCGCCGGGTTATTTTTACCGGTATACTGCAAAAGGCGCCTATTCAAATGGTACCGGATGCGGAAACGAAACCGCGTCGGAAAGGGCCATGATGCGAAAATACATGATAGAATCGGTGGGTTACTGGGCAAAAGAGTATCATCTGGATGGGTTTCGATTTGATCTGATGGGTGTGCATGATATCGAAACCATGAATGACATTAGTGCCGCCCTGCATAAAATTGACCCCACTATTTTTATTTATGGCGAAGGCTGGACAGCAGGTAATAGCCCGCTTGCTGAAGACTTGCGCGCTGTAAAAAAGAATGCTTATAAGCTGCATAAAATAGCTGTTTTTAATGATGATATGCGCGATGGCATAAAAGGTGGCTGGAGTGACATTAAAGCAAAGGGTTTTGTAAGCGGCGCAGCCGGATATGCCGAAAGTGTAAAATTCGGTATTGTGGCATCTACCCGGCATCCACAAATTGATTACAGCAAGGTTAGTTATTCAAAAACACCCTGGGCTGCCCAGCCCTACCAAACCATTAATTATGTATCCTGTCATGATGATAATACCTTGTTTGACAGGCTTAGGATATCAAACCCCAATGCTTCAGAAGCCGACCTGATAAAAATGGATAAACTAAGCAATGCAATTGTGCTTACCTCGCAGGGAATAGCCTTTTTGCATGCCGGGGCCGAAATGCTGCGGACCAAACAGGGAATAGCCAATTCTTTTAATAGCCCCGACTCCATTAATCAGATAGAATGGAGCCGAAAAAGTAAATATAAAGAGGTATTTAACTATTATAAAGCATTGGTCGCTTTGCGAAAAAATCACCCCGCTTTCCGGATGCCATCAACACAAATGATCCAAAGCCACTTAAAGTTTTTTGATACGGGCGACCCTAATATAATTGCTTATGAAATAAGTGGAAATGCCAATGGCGATAGCTGGAAAAATATATTGATAGTCTTAAATGGCAATATGGCCGATAAAGAAGTTAAAATACCCACCGGTAACTGGACATTGGTAACAGATGGAAATATGATTAATGAGAAAGGGTTAAAAAAAATAAATAGCGAAAATATGTCAATAGATGCCACCAGCGCGTATGTATTGTATGAACAATAGAAGCAGAATAATCATACAATGATTGATTTTAAATTAGTTACGGTGCAACAAATGACTTTTGTTACATTTGAACGCTATTATATATTAGATAAAAATGGATAATATTAATATTAAAAAACTGGCGAAAGTGTTGAAGATATCCACATCGACGGTTTCAAGGGCATTTAATGGAAGTGTTGATATTAATAAGGATACAAAAGAAAGGATACTGGCATTTGCTAAGGAGCACAACTTTTTGCCAAACCACTATGCCAGTAACCTAAGAGACAAAAAAAGTAAAACCCTGGCAGTAATAGTTCCCGAAATTGTTAATGACTTTTTTGCACAGGCTATAAACGGTATTGAAGAAGTTGCCAGGAAGAAAGGCTTTTATATTTTGCTTTACCGCACCGACGACATCTTTGAAAAGGAGGTTTCATTTGTGAACTACCTGAATAACGGAAAAGTTGATGGTATCATTATGTCAGTTTCGGGCGAGGCCAACGATCACAACTATTTGAAAAAGTTGGAGCAGAAGAATATACCTGTTGTGTTTTTTGACCGCGTGTATGAAGATATTGATGTATCAAAAGTGACCACTAATGACTATGAAAGCAGCTTTGCCGCTACAGAGCATTTAATTGAAACAGGATGCCGCAGAATAGCCTATTTAGTGGTTAACAAAAGTGTTTCTATTGGTAAAGTGCGTGGGCAAGGTTATCTTGATGCACTTGCGAAACACGGGATACCTTTTGATGATGACTTAGTAATAGATTGCAGCCAGGAGGAAAAAATAAACTATTCTATTATTAAAAACGTCCTTGAAGAAATTAAGCCCGATGGCATATTCAGTTCAGTTGAGCGCCTTGCTTTTGCAACCTACTACGTGTGCAACGATCTTAATATATCCATACCGGAAGATTTGAAGATCATAAGTTTCTCCAGTTTAGGTATTGCCCCGCTGTTGTGTCCTGCGTTATCAACTATTACACAACCGGCTTATGAGATGGGGATAAAAGCCGCCACACTTTTGTTTGACGAATTGGAGAAAAAGAACCCTGCTGCTCCAAAAAAACAACATGTTTTAAAATCTAAATTATTTATCCGGAAGTCATCAATGTAAAGGCACGATGCATTACTTTTCTATAGCAGGCCTTTATCTTTCAGCTCTTTCTGACGCTCTTTTTCCATTTTTTTAAGCGCGCGTTTTTCCTGGCGTATCTGTTTTTTGGTTTTACCGGCGGTATCAATTTCGGGTTCTTTCTTTTCTTCCTTTTTATGGGCTATGGTATCCTTCTTGCCGAATAAGCGTTGGAAAAAATTTGGTTTTTTCTCCGGCTCGGTTGGTGCATTAAGAATAGCCGAATCATCATCGTCATCATTGGGTTGCTTCATTAAACTATCAGCAACTGAAGCAGGTACCGGCGCTATCTCCTGGCGCAGGCTTTCCTTTAAACGAACAGAGGAATAACCATAGCCGCTGCTATCGGGCTCGGTTAATCCCCTGCCAGCCATTAGTTTCCCTATTAAATTAAAATAGTTGTGCAAACCGGGCCGTAATGAGCCATCCGGCAAAAAAGAATATAAGCCGGTTTTGGGATGTGGTAAGATACTCGCCAGGTAAATGCCCTCACCCAATGTAAGTTCTGAAGGTGATTTACCAAAGTAATAATGAGAGGCCTCACTGATGCCATAAACATTCCGGCCCCATTCAACAATATTAAAGTAAACTTCAAGCATCCTGTTTTTAGACATGATGTTATCATTTTCTATCACCCAAACAATAAGTATCTCTTCAATTTTACGGGCAAGTGTTTTTTCCCTGCTTAGAAAAGCATTTTTTATCAGCTGCATAGAAATGGTACTGCCACCGCGTTTAAACTTCTTTTCTTTAAAGTCGGTAGCGATAGACCTCCTGATTGATTCTTCTACAAAACCATGGTTTGTGTAAAATGATGGATCTTCTGACGTCATTACCGCACTCCGAACATTTGGCGAGATGTTATCCAATGGGGTAAAATCCGGATTTTTCGGTCCTATGGTACGGGATGGCATAGGCTTTCCTTTTTCATAGGGAGTGTAAACAAATACCTTGTTTAATTTGCCCAGGTCGGTTTTACCAAATTTGGTAATATTAAAATTCTGCTTTGCCAACGCTGATTCAAACTGCACACTATCCGGCTGTGAAGCATTTAAATATAAGTGCAGGTGATACTTTAGTTTACCGCTTACCTGTATGCCCTCCAGCGAATCAAAAAGGCCATCAGGGAACGAATCAAACACGTCCTGCGCGTTAAGCCAGTCGGTATTCACCTTTATTGTATATACTTTTACCGGGTTAAGCTGGTATTTTAAATACGGCTTAATGGCAATTTTTTTGATGTGGATAAGCGATGTACTATCCAGTGAAATATAATTTTTACCTACAAACACATTGGCATCAATGGAGCCATTAGGTACTACTATATCTGTTGAAGACAGGCCCGGATGATTGATCACTAAATTACGGACCGACCAATACCCGTATATTTTAGTGATACCATCGCTATTTTCTACCTTTTGCAGGCGCGTGGTAATGGTGTCAAAATTCAATTTCAGGTGAAATCGCTTTTCAACAACAGGCATCTCCACCTTTTTGCCATCGGCATATAAACGTATATCGATATCTTTATCCGAGGGATGCATCTTGCCGGCAAGGTGCCAGGTTGCAGCGCCGTTATCGACCTTTATAGTAGAGCTTAATTTACCTTCCCTGATCAGTGCGGTTTGGGCAAGCAATTTTACACTTGCACTATCATCGGCAAAAGTGATCAGGAAATCTTTTATATCCAGGTTATCCGGTATTTTGTATAATACTTGTTTGATAAGGTTGTAGGCCACTACAGATAGATCGATCTTTGATTTATTTTCGGTCGTATCTTTCTTTCTTTTAAACAGGAAATCGAAATTTTTAACGCCCTTAATACTGGTGAGATTTAAATGTCCGGTTTGCAATATGACATCAGATAATTTGATATTGCCGAATAGGAGCGGCATCAGCTTCACGCTGATATCAAATTTTTTAATGCTCAACAAACTATCGCGCTGATCCGGAACTATGGTGACATCTGAAAAAGACACCGTGCTTAACCCAATAAAATGGGCCGAACCTATTTTTACATCTAAATTGTAGTCTTTTTTTGCTTTTAGTTTTGCTTTAGTAATGGCCTTTTGCAGCAAGGCTTCCCGTTTGGTATAAGCAATATATCCACCAATTGACAGGAGGATAACCAAAGAAATGATAACGATACCGGCTATACGGATATATTTAGGGTTAAGGCGATGCATCAAATAATTTTATCCAAAACTAAAGTAAATCTTCTCCGATACAAACGCCGGGAATGGTAAAATGTTTCTATAGGCTTGATAAGTTATAGCTTGCATTTTTTTGGGCATTAATTTCAGGGTTGGTTCAAATGAAAGAATCGGGCCATTTCTTGCAGACAGATACCGGACACCTCATTTTATCATTCAAATGACACAACTTCGGCCTGTTTTAGTAAATTTGTGATTATATTATGAGCATCACCAAAGAACAAGTTTTACAAGCCCTGGGCAATGTTGAAGAACCGGACCTGAAAAAGGATCTGGTTACCCTCAACATGATTCAGGACATTAAAATAGAAGGCAACAAATTAAGCTTTTCGGTTATTTTGACCACACCGGCCTGTCCTTTAAAAGCAATGATAGAAAATGCTTGCCGCAACGCCATAGGTTATTTCATTAGTAAAGATATAGAGGTACAAATCAATATGACCTCACACGTTACCTCACAAAAAAATACCGGGGTTCCGGGTGTTAAAAATATTATAGCGGTAGCATCAGGCAAAGGCGGCGTAGGTAAATCAACTGTTGCTGTAAACCTGGCGCTTGGCTTGTCATATGCTGGTGCAAAGGTTGGGTTGATAGACGCCGATATTTACGGCCCATCGATCCCTATTATGTTCGGGCTTGAAGGGGCGCGCCCAAAAGCCAGGGATGTGGATGGTAAGAGCCGCATTCAGCCTATTGAAAAATATGGTATCAAGTTGCTGTCCATAGGTTTTTTTACTGATCCAAACCAGCCGGTGCCGTGGCGCGGGCCAATGGTTTCAACAGCGGTTAAACAATTATTTAATGATGCCGATTGGGGCGAACTGGATTACCTGGTAGTTGATTTGCCTCCAGGCACAGGCGATATACACATCACCGTAACGCAAAGCTTCCCGATAACCGGGGCGGTAATAGTAACTACACCGCAAAACGTGGCGCTTGCAGATGCTAAAAAAGGAATTGGCATGTTTATGATGAATGCCATTAATGTGCCTATTCTGGGGATAGTTGAAAACATGTCGTATTTTACCCCTGCCGAATTGCCTGAAAACAAATATTATATTTTTGGACAAGGTGGCGGCCATAAGCTGGCTACACAGTTAAATGTTCCGTTTTTGGGCGAGATACCACTTGTAACAAGTATCAGTGATTCAGGCGATGCCGGGAAACCGGTAGTGTTGGATGAACATAACCCAATGAGCAGGGCTTTTGTAGAAATGGCAAAAAAAGTGGCTCAGCAGGTTGCTATTTGCAATGCTGCAGCGAATAATAAAAGTTTGGTAAATAATTAATAACTTTACTTCTTTATAATATAGTAATTATGAGTTTATTAGATAGGGTGGAAGCAGCTTTGAATACGATTCGTCCGTATTTGGAAACTGATGGCGGGAATGTTTCTATTGAAGAGATTACCTCTGAAAATGTGGTGAAATTAAAGTTGCTGGGTTCGTGCGGGTCTTGCCCGATGAGTATTATGACCCTTAAGGCGGGTATTGAAGAAGCAATAAAAAAAGCTGTTCCGGAAATTACTGGGGTTGAAGCAACCAACCTGACAGACATAGATGACCCCAACGCGGTACTTCCTGAAAATTTACGATAGTGTTAAGTATTGTTAAATTGCACGGGTATTTATTGCAATAGCCTATTTTTGCTTGATGTTTTTGAAACTATTTTTTTGTAAATCGGTATAAAATAAAGACAGCCATTATTAAATGAAATACCTGTTAGGCATATTATTATTTTTTATAGCTGCAGGCGCTTATGCCCAGCAGCAGGAAAAGCCTTTGGTTCAGTTTTCGGGTATAGTTTATAATGCCGATAGTACCACAGTTGTTATTCCTTATGTAACTATTACCAATGCTTCCTATCATAACCAGGTAAACCTGACCAACTATAAAGGCTACTTCTCATTTGTTGCACACGAGCAGGATACCCTGCTTTTTAGTAGTATAGGTTTTGCACCGGTAAAGGTGGTAATACCAACGGGTTTGGCCAGTAAAAGCTATACGCTGCAGGTAAAAATAAAACCCCAGATCATTAATTTGCCAACATTCCACGTATTCCCATGGGCAACTACTGACGAATTCAGGAAAGACTTTTTATCGATGAAACTGGCTGATGATGATCTTGAAATAGCCAGGAAAAATATAGAACGCTCAACATCCCTGTCTGCTTCAAATAACTTGCCGCGGGATGGCCAGGAGATACAATCGTCGTGGGCGCAAAACGAGCATATCAATATACTGAATCAACATTCATTAATGCCAAACCCATTATTGAACCCAATTGCCTGGGGATCACTGATCAAACAAATTGCAGACGGCGATAAGAGCCGGCAAACCAGCGGGGGCAATTAAGCGTTTGAATCTAACAGCTTACAAAAGGCATATCGGGAATTAACCAACTAACTTTTTAAGAAAAATTATCTTCCCTTCTTAGCAGCCGGGAATTTCATTTTATAGTCAACATCGACTATACCTTTTGAAATATCATTCAATTTCTTTTCGATCAGCCGCTTGCGTAAAGGACTAAGTTTATCCGTGAATAATTTCCCTTCTATATGGTCATATTCATGCTGGATAATACGGGCCGCCATGCCTGAAAATATCTCCTCATGATGCTTCCAGTCCTCGTCATAATAGGAAATCTTGATAGTGGGTTTACGGTAAACATCCTCGCGGATATCAGGGATACTAAGGCAACCTTCGTTAAAAGGCCATTCTTCCCCCTTTTCATCTATTATATTGGCATTAATAAAAGCCTTTTTAAAATTCTTTAGTTCCGGCTCATCATCATCAAACGGTGTGGCATCAATTACAAACAAACGCATAGACAAGCCAACCTGTGGAGCTGCCAGGCCAACACCACGGGCAGCATACATGGTTTCGAACATATCCTCAACCAGTAATTTAATATGTGGGTATTCATCCGGCTCAATAGCAGTAGCTTTTTTTCTTAAAATCGGATCTCCGTAGGCTATAATAGAAAATTTCATTTAAATAAATATTTTTTTAGCAGCAATGCAGTTATCGAGGGCGTAGTTCTATTTTTAGTGGCAACCCATGACGATTTCATCGTACAAAAATACAGGTTTATTGCTTAGGGACAAACATCAAAGTAGTCAGGGTATTATCAAAAATCTCATTGCTTATTTCCATCAGTTGCTCAGCGGTTACCGCGTTTATCTTGGCAAATATTTGCTCAAGGGAGTCTATATGATCAAAATCAAGGAGGCTTTTGGCCATAGAGATAATAAGGCCCATCCGGTTCTCTTCGGCTAACGCTATCTGGCCAATAAACTTTTGTTTGGCCTGGTGCAGTTGCAGGCTGCCAAGCTTTTGATCGCGCAGCTTTTTTAATTCCTTGTGTACCAGGCGCAAGGCTTTTTCGGCCTTTTCTGCATCGGTACCAAAATAAATAGAAAATATGCCGGTATCTGATAAAGGAGAGTAATTTGACTCAATGGTGTAGGCTATGCCATATTTTTCACGAATTTCGAGGTTTAGCCGGTTGCTCATTCCCATACCGCCCAATAGATTGTTTAACAGTAAAAGACCAGTTTTATGATGATGCGATGCGGGGTAAGCACGGTTGCCAATGATGCAATGTGTTTGAGTAATAGGCCTTGAAACGTTTACTTTTTCGCCTTTGCTGTCATCGGGCTTAAGCCTGTCCTTTTTTGAATAATTGGCAGGGATGTCATTAAAATACTTTTCGGCCAGTTTAATCAACTTCTTAAAATCATGATCTCCAAAAACAGCAAATACCATCTCGGAAGTATTGTAGTTGGCTGTTATGAACTGGTCGATATCATCCTTGCCCAAAGCAGCAACACTTTCCGGGGTACCCAAAATGTTTTTACCAAGAGGGTGGTCCCTGAATAGTAAATCCTCAAAATCATCCTGTATGGCTTCCTCCGGCTGATCCAGATAGGATGAAATTTCATCCAGTATTACACCTCGTTCTTTTTCCAGTTCCTCCCGTGGAAAGGTGGAATGGAACAGGATATCCTGGAACAGGTCCACCGTACGCTCTAAATGCTGCCGCAGCAATGATGCATGCACGCAAGTATATTCCTTAGTGGTATAAGCATTCAGGTCGGCACCCACCAACTCCAGTCTGTTCAATATCTGATTGGTATTGCGCTTTTCGGTTTCCTTAAATAGCAGGTGTTCAATAAAATGCGCCAGCCCCTCTTTACGCACCAACTCATCGCGCGAGCCGGCGTTTACCACAAAACAGCAATGCGTTATGGCTGATGTGGAGTGTTTAAATAAAATCCTGATGCCGTTGGATAAGGTATGAACCTGGTAATCAATCATGAGGCGCAAAGATAGTTTTTTAAGTTCAGAAGTCCGAAATCTGCCTTTCGCAGGCAGGAACGGAAGGCCCGAAAATTTTCTTTTAAGAGATAAAGCAATTGCCTGGGGTTTTGTTTAGGATAAATCAGTTATTGGCTAATAAAAAACCTATCATATCAATGGCAATATCTAAAATGAAGGGCGTAATTAATTGTCCGACTAATACTATTTTAATATTTCCACTTATATTTAGCATGTGAAAACCCAAATAGCAGACCTGTACTTCGAACCGCTGATCCCTTTAAAGGATATAGATAAGAGAACAATTGAAATTGCCAACCAGATAAGCGCTGACTATAAAGGTCGCACACCAATTTTGGTGGGCGTGCTGAACGGTAGCTTTTTATTCACCGCCGATCTGATCAAACATATTGATATCCCCGTTGAGGTTACTTTTACTAAGCTGGCTTCTTATTACGGCGGAACCTCTACCACCCGCAAAATAAGAGATGATTTTGATTTGAGCATTGATATAAAAGGACGGGATATTATCCTGGTAGAAGATATTGTAGATACAGGCAACACCCTTCATTATTTGATAGATAAGCTAAAGGTGCGCGAACCGGCCTCCATCACTGCATGTTCCTTGCTTTTAAAACCAAAAGCACTGGAAGGTATCATTTATGAATTAAAATATGTGGGCTTCGAGATAGAGAATGATTTTGTGGTGGGCTATGGCCTGGATTATAAAGAACTTGGAAGAAATTTGAAGGGGATATACAGGAAGGTAAAATAGTCCGTTTTGTGCTTTAACTGGTTTTTTTGATACCTTGTTTTGTAATTTACGTTACAGGTTTACAAATAACACTGTCATTAATGACCAATTCTTTACCTTATATACTCACTTTTTTAATAGCAGGTATCGCGCTCATTGTGGTGCTGACCACTAAATATAAAGTCCCGGCTTTTTTTGCTTTATTCCTGGCTTGCTTATTAGTGGGTTTAGGCATAGGTTTGCCGTTAAGCGGGGTTATTACTGTAATAAAAGACGGTTTTGGTAACATATTAAAATCGCTGGGGTTAATTATCGTTCTGGGAACTACCCTGGGTTTATTGCTTGAATATACGGGCAGCACCACAGTAATGGCCTCTTTCCTGTTAAAAAAATTGGGAAACAAATATGCGCCTCTGGCCATGAGCATTACCGGATTCATAGTGGGGTTGCCAATATTTTGCGATTCGGGTTATATTGTACTTAGTGGCTTAAACCGCTCTATGGCTAGGCGTACAGGTATTTCCATAACAACCATGTCTGTTTCTTTAGCTACAGGTTTATATGCTATCCATTGCCTGGTGCCACCGCATCCCGGAAGCGCTGCCGCCGCAGGCATTATTGGCGTTGATTTTGGTAAACTGATATTAACCGGAATAGTAGTGGCCATACCAGCCATGATAGTTGGTAATTTATGGGCTAAATATGCAGGCGGAAAAGCAGTTGAGACGGTAGCTGAAGATGCGTTTGTTGAAAACGAGACCCGAAAAGGTCCTTCATTGATCAAAGCCTGTCTTCCTGTATTTGTCCCTATAATTTTGATCGGCATCAAGTCCTTTTTAACGGCAGGCACAACAGCTTATCAAGGGTGGATGTCATTCCTGCTTTCATTAGGCGATCCTGTAATCGCATTGCTGATAGGGGTACTACTGGCATTTAATTGCAAAAAAGCATGGAAAATAAACGAACTCAGTAAAATTTTACAGGAAACCACGGAAAAAGCCGGTGGAATACTGGTGATAATAGGTATGGGTGGGGCTTTTGGCGCCATTCTTACAGCCACCAAAATAGGCGAACATTTTAGCCAGTCAATGGCGTTAGGCAACATGGGTATATTTTTTCCTTTCTTATTGACATCGGTTTTAAAAACTGCACAGGGTTCATCAACGGTTGCCATTATAACAGCAGCATCACTTGTGCAGCCATTATTGCCGGCGTTGGGTTTAAACACAGAAACAGGAAGACTACTCTGCGTGCTTGCTATGGGAGGCGGTTCCATGATGATCTCACATGCCAATGATGCTTATTTTTGGGTTATCGCAAAATTTTCCGGACTTGAAATGAAAACCATGCTTAAGGTATATTCAACAGCAACCATACTAATGGGGCTTACTACATTAACAATGGTTTATATTTTATCAAAGTTATTATAGCGCTATGCATATCCTCATTGCTCCAAACGCTTTTAAGAATAGCCTGGATGCCTCACAGGTCGCCAGAGCAATCCAGCAGGGATTAGAATTAAGCAAGTTAAAGTGTACTACGGAGTGTTTCCCTATTGCGGATGGGGGCGATGGCACAGGCAGCTTGATCATTGGAAAGTGCAATGGCAAGGTAATATGGAAGGAAGTTCATGATCCTTTAGGAAGAAAAATAAAGGCCTCTTATGGTTTGATAGATAATGGCAAGACTGCTATTATTGAAATGGCTGACGCCTCTGGTTTGCGATTGCTAAATAAGAATGAGTTAAATCCTCTGAAAGCTTCTTCCTATGGTACGGGTCAATTGATCAGGTTTGCATTGGATCAGGGTGCCCGCAGGATTATTATTGCGATGGGTGGTTCGGCTACAGTTGACGGTGGCTGCGGTATTCTGAGTGCTTTGGGGGTTATTTTTTTAGACGCCCGGGGCGAACGTTTAATTGTAACACCCGAATTTCTGGTCAATATGGATAAAATAGATATTTCTGAACTCGACCCAAGAATTTTGGATAGCGAAGTGGTTATACTTTGCGATGTGAATAACCAGCTTTTGGGTGACCAAGGTGCGGCCAGTGTTTTCGGGCCTCAAAAGGGCGCCTCGCCTGACGATGTTCAATTACTTGAAGCGTTTTTGAAAAATTTTGCGGCAGTATCAAAAGCAAAATCCGGGATAAATATGGGAGATATCAAACATGGAGGTGCGGCTGGCGGTGCCACAGCAGGTTTACACACCTGGCTAAATGCAAAACTGGTAAACGGCATTGATTATTTTTTATCACTAACCAATTTTGATGAAGCTTTAAAGCGAAGCGACCTGGTAATCACAGGCGAAGGCAGCATTGACCGACAGACGTTGCAGGGAAAAGGACCCTATGGCGTTGCTTTAAGAGCAAAGGATAAGAACATCCCGGTAATAGCTTTAGCTGGAAAAATTCCTTTGGAACAGGATGATGAACTGCAACAGTATTTTGATGTGTTACTATCTATCAATAATGAACCAGCTGATATAACAACTGCTATGGAAAATACCGGGAAAAATTTGATAAGGACATGTAAAGCCGTTGGTGATATGATAGCATTGAAATAGTTATTAATGGCTTAACTTATATGGGCTTCGATATAGAGAATTTTTTTACCACCAAAATGGCCTGGATTGTAAGGAACTGGGAAGAAATTTGAAAGAGTTACGGGAAGGTGAAATAGCATTATCAGACTTAAAATAAATACTATTTATTCTTCCAATAATATATTGTACTTTCAACCATAATTATCCTAAGCATTTATCAAAAAATACTCTTTAATGAGTTTTTGTAATCTCCCCGTATGTTGAAATACTCTTTAATTCTTTTTAACTGCATAATTTTCATAAACACTGCTAAATGTTGCAATGCAGACACTACTGTTATGTATTTTAAATACATAAACGGCATAGAAACAAGCGTACAGACACGTGATAGCGCTGATTTTTTTATGTTAATAATGCCTCCTGATTCGGCTGATAATCATTTCAATATAAAGGGATTTTATAAAGATGGCTCTACCAAATTCGTTGGAAAAAGCGATTCCAGCGCTAATAGCCTTAAAACCGGTAATGTATTATTAGATGGCGATTACGTATATTATTATAGGAACGGTAAAAAAGCCTCCGTCATGCACTACAAGGCGGGTCACAAAGATGGATTTGAATATCTATATTACCCTAATGGGGCCATATATTCTTGCATGAAACATCAGATAGGACGTTCTATGCTTAATGAGGTGTTAAACTGGGAGTGCTACGATGCAAAGGGGAACATGATTTGTAAGGAAGGTAACGGACAATGGATACATTACGATGACGCAGGACATATCCTGGAGCAGGGGCCAGTTAAGAGTGGCCTGCGAGAAGGGGAGTGGGAGGGCTGCGCTAAACTTACTTCGTCAATTAAATATATTTCAAAATATAGTAAGGGAAAATTTTTATCAGGAGCTGGTTATGACAGTACAGGAAAAACTTATTCGTTTATAAAAGAATGGGAACCTCCTTATTTTAACGAAACGGATCCGGTTACCTTTATTCGGATATTCCATAGTCACTTAATAATTCCAAAGGACATAAATGGTCGGAAAATGAGTCTTGACACCATTTATTTTTCTTTTATAATTGAAAAAGATGGCAGCATAAGTAATGTTGATGTTTTGGAAAGCAAGGATATAAGATTAAAGAATAACGTTAACGATGCGGTAATGAAATGCAGAAGATGGAGCCCAGCTTTGTGTTATGGCGTTCCATTACGGTCAAAACTCACTTTTGGATACAAGATATCAGGTGGATATATTGATAATTTTTATTCGCGGGAAATTACTTATAGGGCGGAAATCATTGGCTTATGATGACCAAGGATGATTTTTAATTAACCCCAACCGGTTCGGCAATCTCACTCAATAGTTCAACAGCCTCATTAATACTGCCAACCCCATCGATACTTAGGCGCAACGTGTTTTTCACCTCCTTTAAATTGGTGCGGCGGGGGTTGACCTGTACATAAGTTAACACTTGTCTGAAAGCATCGCTTTCAAAATAAGGAGATTGCTGGTTGGTGATGAAATAGCCACGCAATACATTCTTTTTAAGGGATATTTTTTCGAAGCCGATAGTTTTGCCCAGCCATTGCAGGCGCATGGTATTCAGCAAATCGTTTACGCGGGTTGGTATGGGGCCAAAACGATCATAAAGCTGCTTTTCAAATGCCTTTAGCTCCACCTCATTTTCGAGTTTAGAGAGTTCGGTGTATAAATTATAACGTTCGGCAATGCTGGTCACATATTCATCAGGGATGAGTATTTCCATATCGGTATCGATCTGCGTGAAGGAGATGAACGGACGTGGTTTATCATCCGGGAAAACGCCTTTAAACTCATCTTCCTTTAGTTCCTGTATTGCTTCGTCCAATATTTTATGGTACATCTCGAAACCTATTTCAGCAATAAAACCGCTTTGTTCGGCACCAAGCAGGTTACCACTCCCGCGGATATCCAAATCGCGCATAGCTACATTAAAGCCACTCCCCAAATCGGAAAACTCCTCAATTGCACTCAACCGCTTGCGGGCTTCGGGCGTGAGCGTTGAAAGTGGCGGGCTCAACAGGTAGCAGTAAGCCTTTTTATTGCTCCGGCCCACACGGCCACGCATCTGGTGCAGATCACTTAAGCCAAACATGTGCGCATGATTGATAATAATAGTATTGGCATTGGGGATATCAAGCCCGGCTTCGATAATAGTGGTGGCTACCAATACATCGTATTCGCCGTTAACAAACTTCAGCATCACATCCTCCAGTGCGTCGCCCTCCAGTTGCCCATGTGCAATGCCAACACGTGCTTTTGGAACCAGTTTATGGATCATGCCGCCTAATTGCGGCAGATCAGCAACCCGGTTGTGGATAAAAAATATCTGGCCGCTACGATCTATTTCGTGTTCTATCGCTTCTTTTATCAGGGTATCATTAAATACATGCAACTCGGTAAGCACCGGCTGGCGGTTTGGCGGCGGTGTGGATATGATGGAAAGATCACGTGCGCCCATTAATGAAAAATGCAGGGTACGCGGTATAGGCGTAGCAGTAAGTGTCAGCGTATCCACGTCGGCACGCATCTGCTTCAGTTTCTCCTTGGTGGATACGCCAAATTTTTGCTCCTCATCAATGATCATCAGACCAAGATCCTTAAATTTTACATCCTTGCTCACTAGTCGGTGCGTGCCGATGATGATATCGACTTTGCCTTCCTTTAATTTCTCAAGCGTGTCTTTTATCTGCTTGCTTGATTTGAAACGGTTCACATAATCTATGTTGCAGGGAAAGCCCTTAAGGCGCTCGGAAAACGTTTTATAATGCTGGGCCGCCAATATAGTGGTTGGTACAAGTATAGCCACCTGCTTGCTATCGGCAACCGCCTTAAAAGCCGCACGGATGGCTACTTCGGTTTTGCCGAAACCCACATCGCCGCAAATAAGCCTGTCCATTGGATGCGGTGATTCCATGTCCTTTTTCAGATCATTGGTCGCTTTTTCCTGGTCGGGGGTGTCCTCGTAAATAAAGGAGGCTTCCAGCTCGGTTTGTAAGTAACTATCAGGCGAGAAGGCATTGCCCTGTTTTGTTTTACGGATTGCGTAAAGCTTGATCAGATCGCGGGCGATGTCTTTAACTTTTTTTTTTGTGGTTTTTTTTAGTCGCTCCCAGGTATCAGTACCCAGTTTATTCATTCTTGGTACAGAACCTTCCTTGCCGCTGTATTTGGAAATACGGTTCAGGGAGTTGATGTTTACATACAGCAGATCGTTATCGGCGTATACCAAACGGATCATTTCCTGCATTTTTCCACTTACTTCTACCTTTTCAAGGCCTGCATACTTGCCAATACCATGATCTATATGGGTTACATAATCGCCTGGTTTTAGTTCGCGAAGTTCTTTTAAGGTGATCGCCTGTGAGCGTTGATATCCCTTTTTTAGTTTATATTTATAATAACGGTCAAATATCTGGTGATCGGTATAGCAGGCCAGTTTTTGTTCCCGGTCCACAAATCCCTCACGTATGGAAATACTTATCGGGGTAAATTTTACCGTTTTATCCAGATCATCCAGGATGGCATAAAGCCGCTCAACCTGCCGGGCCGAATCGGTAAGAATATAATTTTCAATATGCTCGGCCTCATTATTTTTAAAATTATGGATAAGCAGGTTAAAGTCCTTATTGAATGAAGGTTGTGGCCTCATGTCAAAATCTATCTCTTTTCCATCACGGTAAAAAAACTGTTTGCCAAACTCCACTACAGGGAAATCATGTAACTGATCGGCAATGAGTTTTTCATCGGTGAAACCGAATTTCGGATCTATCCAGTCCGGATTTTTATTTTTTTCGTCCGCCGGGAGCGCTTTCCATAAATTAACAGCCTTTTTAAAGCCATCCCTGATAATATCCAGTGTAAACTGAACATCCTTTATCCAAATCTGCGAACCGGCGTCTACATACTCCAGCAGGGAGATATTATTTTCGGTTAAAAATTTAGATTGCACATTGGGTACTATGGTAATGGTTTTCACCTGTTCAACAGAAAGCTGGCTTTCTACCTCGAATGTGCGGATAGATTCAATAAGATCACCAAAAAACTCAACACGGTAAGGCAAATTATGCGAGAAGGAGAAAATATCGACAATGCCTCCGCGTATAGAGAACTGGCCCGGCTCATACACAAAATCAACCCGGTCAAAATCATATTCAATTAAAAACTCATTAATAAAATCAATACTGAGCTTGTTGGTAACTGCTATTTCGAGTGTGTTTTTTTCGAGTGATGCCCTGTCGATCACCTTTTCGGCAAGTGCTTCGGGGTAAGTGACTATCAACTGGCCAAATTCTGACGAGTGGTTAAGCTCATTTAAAACTTCGGCACGGGCCAGTACATTGCTGCTGTCTGGTTGAGTAAATTCAAATGCCTTTCTATAAGATGAGGGGAAAAGCAGTATTTCTTTCCCGGTCAGGTTTTCCAGGTCAGCCTGAAAATAAGAGGCTTCCTCCCTATCGGGAAGCACAAATATCATATGCCGGTGCTGTAAAAAATACAAAGCTACCGCCACAACCGCATCACCTGATCCGACTAAACCACGTAACTGAATCCTGGGGTCTTTGCCAACGTTTAGCGCCTGCGCTAAAGTTTTTACCCGCTCATCAGCTTTATATTGCTCTAAAATATCACGGATGTTCAAACTGCTGCAAATATAGCAAAAAGGTATTTTATACACATAGGCAACGCATAGTATTAAAAACTGGTAGTTATTAAAAACAAAGTGAACCTGAATTTACTTTTTAGGTATATAGAAAATTACATTTATATTTAAATAACTAATTGAATTTGCCCAAAACCAAGCATACTCGGCCCTGAGTGGGGTTGTATATATGGCTTACATAAACCTTTAAAACAAACTGTATGAAAAACGCATTTTTTCCGGGATTAATCATAGGACTACTTAGTGGTGCATGGCTATTAATTATGCGCCTAATGGGGCATACTACCTTTAGTAACGAAGAAGTTTCGCCTATAGAGTTTGTTTCGGTGCTTATCCCTGTAGTTGGATTGTATTTTGGTGTAAAGAGGCATCGTGATGTTGATCTGAAAGGAAAGATGAATTTTTTGGAAGGATTGGTACAAAGTTTCAAGATATTAATAGCGGCAGGTATAATTGTAGTTTTTTTAGGGATAGTTTACATCAATTATATCGATTACTCAAATAACTTTCGTGATTTTTCGGGACGAATTTTTGCTGCCTTACTGATTGGTGTCTTATCTGCATTTACGGTAACTTTGCTATTGATGACCAGATCAAATAAAGTTGATTAAAATTTTTTTTCTGAAATACTTTGAGCTGTTATTTTGGATGGCAGCATTAATTTCACTGGCATTTACTGATCCGGCTGGCCCTGCTCATTTTTCTTTATGCCCGTTCAAGGCGATAGGCATAACATGGTGCCCCGGCTGCGGATTGGGGCACGCTATTGCATATCTTTTCCATGGCGAGGTACTGCACTCAATGAATGCCCATTGGCTGGGAATCCCGGCTACTGTGCTCATTGTGTACCGCATTTGTACTTTAGCGGCTCAAAGACTTTCGGACAATAAAAACTTTTTTGCAAGCTGACATATAATTCTTTTACCGTCAAAATTCCACACCTCACCGACATTGCTCCAAAGCTTGCCAATTTTGTGTTTCACATATTTTAATTCTATATTAGTTTTAACTCAAATTAAAACCAATCACCATGGATATGTATCAAAATCCCTATATGGGGTTAGCAGGAATGTCACCTGAAGAGTTAATGTTTTTACAACAAGCAACCTCTGAACTGAATGAAAATCAGCAAAAATATTTCTATATGTCTTATTCAAGTAAAAGGAAAAGTCCCCAGGATGTATTAATATTTACTTTGATAGGCTTTTTTGGAGTTGCCGGTGTACAACGTTTTTTGTTGGGACAAGTAGGCATGGGCTTATTGTATTTTTTTACCGGTGGATTTTGCCTGATCGGTACCATTGTTGACTTGGTTAATCATAAATCACTTGCTTTGGAATTCAATAAGAAAATGGCTTATGAAAGTTTCCAGATCGCCAAAATGAGCAACTAATTATTGCTGTTAAAGTGATTTAAAACCTCTTACATTTGTCTATGCAGAATTTAAAAATTGCGACAGCTCAGTTTGAGAATCGCAGTGGCGATAAGGAATATAACCTTGGCATTATTAA
Organism: Mucilaginibacter sp.; assembly: GCA_028288085.1. Lineage (GTDB taxonomy): Bacteria > Bacteroidota > Bacteroidia > Sphingobacteriales > Sphingobacteriaceae > Mucilaginibacter. The sequence continues at coordinate 1,928 of JAQBOK010000191.1, read as the reverse complement.
TGAGCTTGCGGCAAAGGCAGCGGAACGAGGAGCGCAAGTGATCGCGTTTCACGAATGTTCTATAACAGGTTATACTTTCGCTATGCCGTTTTCCAAACAGCAAATGCTTGATGTGGCTGAATTTATCTCCGGAGGACCAATCATAGAAAGGCTAACGGCAATTGCAAAAGAGCATAACGTTGTCATTTTAGGTGGCTTATTTGAAAAAGACATAGATGACAATATATATAAGGCCCAGGTTTGTGTTGACAAAAACGGGCTGGTTGCAAAATATCGCAAACTGCATCCGTTTATTAACCCACATATTACGCCGGGAGATGAGTATGTAGTTTTTGACCTGTTTGGCTGGAAATGCAGCATACTCATTTGCTATGACAATAATATTATTGAAAATGTGAGGGCCGTAAAACTGCTTGGAGCGGATATTGTTTTTATGCCGCATGTAACCATGTGTACCCCATCTACGCGGCCAGGTGCCGGATTTGTTGATCCCAAGCTATGGGAAAACCGGCATGCCGACCCTACTACATTGCGCCAGGAATTTGATGGATTGAAAGGCCGCGCCTGGCTCATGAAATGGCTGCCTGCCAGGGCGTATGACAATGCAATATATGCTATTTTCTCAAATCCGATAGGTATGGACGATGACCAGTTGAAGAACGGCTGTTCAATGATAATTGATCCGTTTGGCGATGTTATTGCCGAATGCCGCAGTTTTGATAATGAGATATCAATCGCCACAATCACTCCTAAGAAACTAACCGATGCCGGAGGTTACCGTTATATCAAAGCACGCCGGCCCGAATTGTACGGTGATATTATCGCTCAGCCCCATCAATCTGAACAGAAAGTTGTTTGGATGAATATGGAAGAATAATTTGCAGAGGGGATAATCGCTAACTAACTTCGGACTATGAAATTATCGCAGCTTACCACCTATCTCGAGAGCCTTGCCCCGCTTGCTTACCAGGAAGATTATGATAACTCTGGTTTAATTGTTGGGCAACCGGAACAGGAAGTGCAACAGGCCCTGATCTCGTTAGATTGCACCGAAGCGGTTGTTGATGAAGCTATAGCAAAAAATTGCCAGGTAATTATTTCGCATCACCCTATAGTTTTCAGGGGATTGAAAAAATTTAATGGTAAAAGCTATGTAGAGCGTGTGGTGGAAAAGGCTATCCGTAATCATATTGCTATTTATGCCATTCATACCAACCTGGATAATGTAATGAACGGGGTGAATGAAAAGATTTGTGAAACGTTGGGGATAACAAATGTGCGGATATTGGCACCCAAAAATGGACTGTTAAAGAAGCTTGTAACCTATGTGCCCACAGACAAAGCCGACCAGGTGCGGAATGCCCTATTCCATGCCGGTGCAGGTAATATCGGTAATTACAGCGAATGCAGTTTTAATGCCGATGGAACCGGCACGTTTAAAGGAAACGAAGATTCTATCCCGTACGTTGGTGAACCCGGCACCCGTCATTATGAAAATGAGGTGCGTATAGAAACAATTTACCCTGGCAATTTGGAAAGTAAACTGCTGATGGCGCTTTTCCTGGCCCACCCGTACGAGGAAGTGGCTTATGATCTTTATACGCTAACCAATCAACACCAGCAGGTAGGCTCTGGAATGATAGGCGAACTGGAAGAGCCCATGGATGAGGAAGAATTCTTATTCGAAGTAAAACAAAGAATGCACGCCCATGTTATCAGGCATACGGCATTGACAGGTAAACAGGTAAGAAAAGTTGCTGTTTGCGGCGGAGCGGGTGGTTTTTTATTAAAACATGCTATAGCAGCAGGAGCAGATGTGTTTATCACTGCCGACTATAAGTACCATGAGTTTTTTGATGCCGAAGGGAAGATAGTAATTGCCGATGTGGGACATTTTGAAAGTGAGCAATTTACGCAACAATTATTGT
>JAQBOK010000184.1 GCA_028288085.1 Mucilaginibacter sp. | reverse complement strand
GATAACACCTTTTACGGCCCAAAGTTTATATAGATAGGGCAAAACAGTATTCATGCCGATTTCATTTTTACCGGTATGGGTAGTAAATATGCCGGCACTGATGATGACAAGCAACACCAGGGCCGCCACAGGTAATATCCTGGCAAACACCTGAGGGATGCGGAGTATGGAAACCGACCAGCCGGATTGCGAAATATATTCGATCGCGCAAAAGCAAACACCGAACAGGCAGATCGCGACCAGATAATAACCCATCAGCAGTAAATTGGCGAAAGTGCGTTCGGCGCTGCCGGATAAAAGGCCATAGGCGATACCGATAATACCTACTGCGATCATCGCCAGGCAATAAACTTTGGCTTTACTTTTAAAGATGAACCGTTCATCGAAATTGGAGGTTGCTATGCTATTCATATTAGGAGATCACGATATTTTTAATAGCCGGACTAAATTCAACTGCACCGGTATATTGAAAGAGATAAGCGATTGATTCATTAACCGGTATACGTTGGGTATCAACCACGGCCAGGTAACGCCTGTCGCCTTGTTGTAGAGTAAAAACCCTTGGCGCATTAATTGGAAACAAATAGCCTGCAATAAACAGGGTAACCAATAACACAATAGTATTAAGTAATACTGTTTTCCAGTTCGCCTGTGGCTCCAGGAAGTAATAACCTAATGAGGTTAACCCCATACCGCCCAGACAACCGAATCTGAAAATCGCTTGGCCGAACTGAAATTTTTTTATCCTGAGTTTGGTTTCAATGTTGGGCACGGGTTCTGACGAATATATTTCGCGAATAATGATGTTATACTGTTGAAGCGTATCAATGCCCGCGAGCATATCTTCCGGGTTCTCAAAATGAAGTAGCGTCAATTGATTTTTCATGTTTGTTTTCTGCACAAAGTTAGGTGGCGGCTACACACTAAAACAGATGCAGTTTTTAATTAAAAAACTAGATCAGTTGGTTACTTTTGCTTCGGTTATGAAAAATGAACATGCGCTATTTCGTTATGAGGAAATCGCCGTTAAGGTTACGAGCATTATTAAAAACTTGAATCTTAGTGCCGGTGAACGGGTGCCTTCTGTGCGGCAGATCAGTAAAGAACTTCAGGTCAGTCTGGCAACGGTATTTCAGGCCTATCATTTGTTAGAGGCCAAAGGATTGATCGTCTCCCGGCCCAGGTCTGGCTATTTTGTTAATGCTACTGCAAAAAACACCCTGATCCAGAAACCGGCTGGAAAATACATTCCGCTTCCCAGCCAGGTGACCTTAAATAACATGATCGCCAATATGACAAAGAACGTGAGGGAGTTCGGCGTGGTTAATTTTTCAATTGTAGCACCGGTTAATGAGATGCTTCCGATCTCCCGTATTAGCAAGGCCGTGCGCGATACCTTAAAGGATGTTACAGGTGACAGTTTTCAATATCCGTTGATCGAAGGCCATCCCCGGCTGGTCAAACAAATTGTGCGGCAAACTTTTGATTGGGGAACGAGTTTGGCTACCGATGATGTTTTGGTAACCAACGGTTGTATAGAAGCTATTAATCTTTGCCTGGATGCTATTGCAAAACCAGGCGATATCATTTTAGTGGAATCTCCTGCTCCTTATGGTATCCTCCAAATTATAGAAAGGCGGAATTTGCTGGCCCTTGAAATTATGACACACCCGGATACCGGCCTGGACCTCGATCAATTAGCGCTGGCCATTGAACAGCATAATGTAGCTGCTTGTGTACTTACCACCATTTGCAATTCACCAATAGGATGTGCGATGCCCAGGGAAAATATCATCCGCCTGGTACAACTGTTAAGTGACCACAATATTCCGCTTATTGAGGATGATGCTTTAGGTGACCTAAGTTTTAGCCATCCCCGCCCGCTGCCGGCAAAAGCCTATGATAAGACCAACAATGTTTTGTACTGTGCTTCTTTTTCCAAAACATTAGGTTCAGGCTTCAGAATCGGCTGGGTGTCCGGCGGGCGCTATCACGAACAGCTTAAACGACTCAAATATATTTCCAACTTTTTTACCAATGGCATTTTGCAAGATTCAATAGGGCGGTTTTTAGAAACAGGACTGTATAATGCCCATGTAAAAAATATGAAAACGGCCTTACAACAAAACCTGGCCCGCTATATGGGCTCAATCAATCATCATTTTCCGGATGAAGTTAAAATCGCTGCGCCTAAAGGGGGGTTCAGTCTCTGGCTGGAACTGCCGGCTCATATTGATGCCTGGGAACTGTACCGCCGTGCACTTCAAGAAGGTATCGGCATATGCCCCGGTCAGATATTTTCTACCTCGTCACAATATGACAATTATATCCGGATCAATTACTGCCCCATATGGAATACTAAAATAGACAGGTACTTAGAGAAATTAGCCGTACTGATCAGAAAATATAAAGCTGTATCATCCTCCTTAAAGCCAAATTGAACATGATCTGATGCGTGAGTTAACTGACTGGACTAACTTCATCGCGGATTGGAACTATAAACGTCTTCATTATTTTGTATATTATTTGTGCCGTAATTGACAATACAAATTTGCGTTCAATACATTCGCGAAAAAATGGATTTAATTTCTAAATAAATGCACATTTTCCATTTGGCAATATTGCTCTTCGAAATTTTTCACATGGAACTTCGAAGGTAATTTTTGATGGCATGTATTTTTTCTTTGTTTAAGAAGACCTAACTTTGAAATTATCATTAAAATATGCTCCCTATCTCCAGCGCTTTAATGGAAAAGGAATTGAAAGATTCTTTTTCTATAAAATATTGCGATAACCAATGTTATGATCAATCAACAGCTTATAGGCTTACGTATAATCGGGTACTTTTGGTCAAAGCAGGTAATGGCGAAATACGGATAGACGACTGCGTTTTTCCTATCAATTCAAATGATCTGTTTTTGATTGCTAAAGGACAAGTATTACACTTCCAGCCGGGAGCAGGCTTTCAAGGTTATGATCTCAGTTTTGGCGACTGTTTTTGGCAAAAGACCCCTTCCAGCGCCAGCAATTGCAAGGCGTTATTATTTAATAACGCGGCAGCTAATCAACACCTGCCTTTGGGAGATGAAGATTATGAGGAGTTAAGTTATTTATTTCAGCTATTACACAGAGAATTTTCAAAAGAAGAGTACATCAATAAGCTGGATGCCATGGCGGCCTATCTGAAGATCATCATGATCAAAATAGCCAATGTACATGCGGCCCTGGCCAAAGGATTCGACAGTTATGAGAACAAGCTTTATCGCGAGTTTTTAGAACTAATCAGCCAGCATTATCAAAGCACTCATGAGGTGGCTGATTATGCAAACCAATTAGGAATATCTGCACGAAAGCTGACGGACCTTACCAAAAGATGCAGTGGCAAGGGTGCTAAGGACCTCATTAACGGACAATTGATTGCTGAAGCAAAACGATCCCTGCAGTTTTCCTCCATACCTGTTAAAGAAATAGCTTTTCAGCTCAATTTTTCAACCCCAGATCAATTCAGTCATTTTTTCAAAAAGAATGCCCAGCTATCCCCGCAGGATTACCGAACGCTTTTTGTCAATATGGGCATGTGATCCAAAAGGTGAGCCGGTTTGCTTTAATTCAAATTTCCTTCCGGGATCAACAAAAATGGCAAATCTTATAGGGGCAGCGATCCAGCATAGATAAGTTTTCTAATTATATATAGACATTCTGTTGCACTGCGGCTACAATTAAGAATGGTAATTATTGGCATGTGATTAACGGAATTTCACATTTCAGGTTTGCTTTTACCAAGCTACTTTTGTATGAATAATCAAAAAATATGTCAGTAAATAAAGTAAAATCGTTAGTCGGCATAGTTATACCGGATAGCACCATAGCCAACCAGGCCACCGACCTTTTATTAGAGCACGGAACAGAATTTATTTATAATCACTCCTTAAGGGTGTTTCTTTTTTCTTCGCTTAATGGAAAACGTAATAGGCTGAAGTATGATGCCGAATTACTTTACGTAGCCTCCGTATTTCATGATCTGGGCTTAACCAAACATTACAGCAGCCCTGATCTGCGTTTTGAGGTGGATGGGGCCAACGCTGCACGTGATTTCCTGAAAAGCCATGGCTTGCCTAAGGAATCCTTACAATTGGTTTGGGACACCATAGCGCTACATACTACCATAGGTGTCGCTGAACATAAAGAAAACGAAGTAGCCCTTATGTATTCAGGTGTAGGCCTTGACGTGATGGGTGAAGGTTACGAAAACCTGAGCGCCGAACACAGGGAAGAGATCGTTCACGCATTTCCGCGCCATGATTTCAAGAAAAATATTATCCCAACTTTTTTTGGCGGTTTTGAACATAAAACTGAAACTACTTTCGGCAACATTAAAGCGGATGTATGCGCCTTTATGATCCCAAACTTTCAGCGCAAAAACTTTTGTGATTGTATCCTGCATTCACCTTGGAGCGAATAATCAACTTGCCAAAAAAAGGCAGATGTGAGTCATGGATCAGCTGTCTTTTTTTGCAATCAGGCCTTTAATTCTACATATAATTTAGCCCGACGATGCTTATGCTATTAGACACTCTAGTCAATAAATAGAGAAGCTTTTATAAGCTAAGGGTTTAAAAATGCGTTTTTTTCGCTTTTTAAATCACGCCCGGATAGCTTAGGAAGCATAACAAGGAGGTTATTAAAAAAGCACTGTTTTAACCATGCCCAAAGATTGCAACATCTCTGCCATCAGATAAACATTCGCTTATAAAAGTGTAATTTCGTAATATAGCAAGAACACGTTAGTGATACAACAACTACTAAATCATATCGGAAAATCTTGTTCAATTCAACCGGACAACGTCAGTTTGATTGAGCCATTCTTTGAGCATAAAGTATATAAAAAGAAAGAGCTCCTGATAACCGAAGGCCAGCGGTGCTTTGAAAAGTACTTCATTATTAAAGGCTGTGTTCAATTATATTACCTGAAACAAAACGGGACAGATCAGACCATCGACTTTGCTATAGAAAATTGGTGGACTTCAGATTTTACTGCTTTCCTTCAAGGCGGCATCGCACAATTTTCAATTCGCGCCATAGAGGATACCGAAGTGTTAAGTATCAGTGCTGACAGACAATGCCAACTGCTCAAACAGGTTCCGGAATTGAACGCATATTTTCACCAGGTATTTCAGCGAGCTTACGCAGCATCTCAAATGAGAATAAGGTATCTGTTTGAATTTTCTAAAGAAGAACTGTACCTGCATTTCCTCGAGCAATTCCCGGCTTTTACCCAGCGTGTCCCACAATACCTGCTTGCTTCTTTCTTAGGCTTCACACCTGAATACCTGAGCGAATTAAGAAAGAAATTCCTTTCTTAAACCAGTTTAAGCAAAAGGGCTTTTTCGTTTCTCACTTTTGTACAACGTAAATGAATAATTATGAAAAAAGTAATCAACCATCGACTCGATGTATGGAAAGAAGAGCCTCTATACTGGGATCTGATTTCTGGAATAGACAAACGTCTAAATGAATCAACTATACCCAAAAGCCTGATTGATATTATCAAGATCAGGGTTTCACAAATCAACAAATGTGCCTTTTGTATTGATTACCACACGCAGGATGCATTGCAGCATGGAGAGACATCCCGCCGCATATTCGCTTTATCTGCCTGGCAGGAAAGCCCCTTGTTTACCAACATTGAGCGTACGGTTCTTGAGGTGGTTGAGGAAGTGACATTTATTTTTAATCATGGTGTTTCAGACGAAGCCTACGAAAAACTCCAATCCCATTTTTCGAAAAAAGAAATAGCGGATATCATCGTCTGCATCTGCCACATGAACTTCCTAAACCGCGTGGGTATTTCAACTAAAACAGTAGCTATTTAAAATGTCCATTTCTCAATAAAAATCAATACGATGAAAATTACAGGTAAAGTTATAGCCGGCATAAAAATCCCCGACAGCGCAATGGCGAGCCAGGCAACAGAATTATTGCGCGAACATGGTAGCGAGCTTTTGTACAACCATACCCTGCGGGTCTTTCTTTTCGCCGCCCTAAATGGTCAGCAAAACAACCTCCGATATGATGCGGAGCTCTTGTATGTTAGTACAATGTTTCATGACTTGGGCCTGACAGCCCACTACCGTAGTGACGATAAAAGATTCGAGGTTGATGGCGCTAATGCAGCCCGCGATTTTTTACGTGGTTATGGTGTTTCGCCACAATCGCTGCAATTAGTCTGGGACACAATCGCACTTCATACATCACCCGGAATTGCAGAATACAAAGAATCCGAAGTAGCGTTACTCAATTATGGAGCGGCGTTGGACGTAATAGGCAAGGGCTATGATCAGTTATCAAACAGCATTCGAGAAGAAATTGTCAAACAATTTCCGCGTAATGAGTTAAAGAAAAATATGATAGCGACTTTTTTTGATGGGTTTAAACATAAACCACATACAACCTACGGAAGCATAAATGCGGACATTTGTGCATGTATGATTCCAGGATATCAAAGCAAAGATTATTGCGATTTGATTTTGCATTCCCCTTGGTCAGAATAGGCAAAGCGATATGGTAAAAAGGAATAAACTTTTATATGCAATTAGAAATAAATAGTGGGGGATATACATCAGTATCCTCACTGTTCTGTTTTGTGAAATTCATGGATTGTAAATCCACCACGATAGAAATTGCAGATTTAAACCGCTTCAAATTTGTTTGAAAATACGTGAGAGGTTATTTAAAAAACGACACCCTACATCTTTAAGTACCCGATGTCACCTTCGCTGGTTGCGTTTCCGGCCGCTTTTATTCCAGCCAGCATGGCTACAATAAGTCCAAAAATATTTAAGTACCATCTAAAGACGGATGTTTTTTACAATGTGAAATTCGAATTTTTCACAAAAATGAATCTTCCTGCCAGAGATTCAAACCATCATTGTGAGTATGAAAAAACAAACTTTATATCCTTAAACTTCCTTATTTTCTTAATATGGTTTCGAACAGAAATTCCTGATCCGCAAAGACAATCGCAATCCCAATCATATCCCGGATCAGTTAAAAGCCATTCTTATTAATAAATGATAGTCAAGGAGCCACTGTAAGTGCTCGTATTATTCTTAGCTGTGATGATATAATAATAAACACCACTGGGCAACTGCTTTCCTTTGGAAGTCCCATCCCAGTTTTTAGTATAACCCCTGCTTTGATATACCGATTCCCCATACCGGCTATAAATTTTTACCGTGGCTGTCTGGTCATATTCCAACCCTGCGATCTTCCAGGTATCATTAATCCCATCCCCGTTTGGCGTGAAGGCATTTGGGATCGTGATGGACGGGCATTCGTCGGTCACTTGTATATCCTGCGTAGCCTGACAGCCATTGGCATCGGTCACTGTTAAGCTAACTGTTTGCGGGTGGTATGCAACGTAGGTATCCGTTCCCCTTTGTCCATTCCAGGTATAAGTAGTAAGCCCCGAAGGGGCAGTAAGGGTTACAGTTTTGTTTGACTGCAGACATACACCAGCATTTGGAATATTCAAAACCGGGTTAGGTAAAAACGTGAGGCCGATGCTGGCATCAGCAGGGCAACCGGTTACCGAAGTTACCGTTGCTACATAGATTCCCGAATTATGAACTGTGATCTGATCGCCACTTTCGCCTGTAGACCATTTGACAGATCCGCCGCCGTAATCTACTTTTAAGTCAACCGGCTGTCCGTCGCATAAAGTGGTTCTTATTGTTTTTTGTATACTAACCGTCGGCAAAGGATTGAAAGTAATGGACTTTAGTGCAGAGGATTGGATACAGGTATTACCGTCGGTATTTGCCAGGTTATTTACTATTGAAACGGCATATTGCCCAGTGATGGTTGTATTTAATGAGGTCTGGTTAGTATTGGCCGGCAATAGTATGTTATCCTTATACCAATTAATGGTATAATCCGGGCTGGATGATAAGGCAATGGAAAGCGCAGCATTGTCACCTATGCAATAGCCGGCTTTATCAGCTTGTATCACTGGAACAGGCAACGGAATAAGATCAACCTGTACCAGCTTTGATGGCACCCATGATCCTTCACAGGCGCTTACCTCTACCTTGTATTTCCCTGCCTGGGTTATATTTAATGATGCACTTACATCACCTGTCAGTACGTCATCTTTATACCAGCGGTATTGATAAGCCACATCCCCTCCGGCGGTAAGACTTACCGCTGTGCCGGCACAATACCTCAACTCATCCGGGTAATTAAAAGTAAATATCGGGGCCGGGGTAAAAATTACTTGTTGTGATGCCGATGTTTGGCTACATGAGGCAATATTACTTTTTACGATGACGGTATAGTTCCCATCGGCAGTTACACTGATACTGGTCTTATCCTGTCCGGCAGGGACCAGGTTCCCATCCTGATACCAATTGATCGTATAACCGGGATCGGTAGGAATGTTCACAGTAAGGTTGGCGTTATCGCCGGCACAGTATTTTGTTTTGTCGGCTGTGACAACCGGGACGGGAAGCTGAATAAGGTCTACCTCGATCTCTTTTGAGGGTATCCAACTGTTCGTACAGGCACTGACTTCCACCTTGTATTTGCCACTTTGGGTGACAACAAAGTCAGACGACGTTCCTCCATTCAAAACGTCGTTTGTATACCACCGGTAACTATATATCGGGTTATCATCTGTTTTTAATGTAACCGGGTTGTTGTTGCAATTTTGAAATTTATCGGGATAGTTAAAACTGAACGCGGGGGCAGATATAAAGTCGAGGGTCAAAGGAGGTGAATTATGTATGCAGTCTGATTTCAATATGCTCGTTATTGAGACGGAATAAGCCCCTGGTTTTGTGGCCTTTATCTCCAACTGGTTTTTATCACCGGCCAGTACGTTGCCATCCAGGTACCAATTGATGGTATATGAGTTATCTGCCGGGATGTTGAGGTTAATGGTAGCTTCATCGCCCTGGCAATAAGTCGTTTTTGCCGATGTTATTTGAGGAAGGGGAAGATCGATCAGGTCAACCTCGATCTCTTTTGAGGGCACCCAGCTATCGGTACAGGCGCTAACTTCAACCTTATACTTACCGCTTTGGGTGACGGTATAGCTGGCTGAAGTTTCTCCGTTCAAAATACCATTGGTGTACCAGCGGTAAGTATAAGCAGGATTATTGTCTGTTTGAAGTGTAAGCGGATCATTATTACAGTTCTGTATCTGATCAGGATAATTAAGGCTGAATACGGGGCCGTTGATCACCTGCACAGTAAAGTGATTGGTTTCCACGTGCACATTTTCGCATGAGGCATATAATATCGCGTAATAATCGCCCGGCGTAGTTACTTGAAGTGTTAATCCTGTTTTACCCGGCAGGTCGACACCATCTTTGACCCATTGTACGGAGTTGGTAGCTGGAATATTAGTATTCAGGTAAAATCGCGCTGTTTCACCGCTGCATACCTTTACCGTTGTAGAATTATCAGGAAAGGGGATGTTTTCACATTGTACAGCCTGCAATCGTGTCGTCGGATCGAGGTATTTCGCATAATCGGGCTTGATAAAATAAAGCCCGTTGTTGCAGGCCACCCACACACCATCTTCACACCCATACGGAGTATTTACGTATTGGCCAGCGCTGCCATTTACACTAATATCATTTACAGGGATAGTACCCAAAGCATCATAATGAAACATGGAATAGGCATGCAGGAAACCGCCACCGTTGTTTTTAAAATTGCCGTAAATGGAGCTGCTGAAATAAAGTCCGTTATCAGTACCCACCAGTAAATTCTCATTACTTATTGTATTCGGTCTGTTGTTGTCATAGGGGTTATCGAGGGAAGCAAAACCATAAATATCGGTGATCTTGTTAACTTTTATACCTTGTAGGTACTGATTGTATGGTTGCAGGGCCACGTTAAAATACGTAGGAGATTCTTCGAAAAGACCCTTCTCATTTCCCCAAAATACACTTGTTTCATAAGCACCCCCTCCCGGGCTGATCAAAACAGGTTCTGCACCAAATGCAGTTATTACATTCGATCCACTTGCGGGAATTGGAACAATATCGGCTATTAAACCAGCACCTTCCCCGTAAATGGATATCGGAATCCACGACGGCGCATAGTATTCATAGCTATTTTCTTTGGCCGTGAAATTACGATAGGTCGCCTCGTATATTTTATTATCTGTTAGCGTATTAAAAGTGTAATAAAAGAGCTTTCCGGTAGTAACATTATACTCGCCACGGCCCCTGGTTGTGCCAATTTCCAGGCTGCCATAGGTTATTTCGCCGCTAAAACCAGCTATGCCTATAGAATTCACCGGATCGGTAAGTCCGTCGCCCGCACCAATGACTTTGGTGATGTTATTATTATAGTCGATCACATTGGTTGAATTGGTGGCAACAAATACGCGATCCTGGCTGGAGCCGGCAATGTCTATAAACTGAAAATTATTGTATTGGGAAAATTTAGCTGTATAGTCGTCAACCACCATAGTACCGCTGTTGATCCGGTAAATTTCATTTTGTGCTGCAAGCACCCAAACATAGGGATCATTGAAGTCGCGTTTCACCTTCAGCACCTGCTTACCGATTAAGAATTGCCCGGCAAGGTGAAAATCCACGTCCTGTTGCTGCGAATAAGCGGCCAGGCTCATCAACAATACAACAATGATGAACAAAAAGCGATAAGGTTGCATAAAATACTCAGCAATTTAAAGATAATTGCCGATAAATGGAAAAATAATTTTGTTTTCAAACTACGTAATAAATTTTATAGTTGGTTATTCAGATACCGCTGGAAGGGGATTACCAATCCTGAGAATGTAATTCTTTGTACGCCCAAAATCCGGCAATGAATACGTGCACGCCAGATGCAATTCTATGAGATGAAGGAAGAAGAACCTCCGCGCGTTATTGCGAACTGGATACCTGGCAATGGTGATGATCTCAGAAGATTGGAAAAATAGTGTGGGGTAGATACTTTGGATTTTGCTGTTAAAAGAACACTGCCGCTGGTATAGAATGTGGTTGGGCCACCTGTATCACCTTCTGCTTTCTACCGTATAAACAAAGCTATCCGCCTTATAATAACCCAGGTTATATTCAATGGGCCTTTCACCCTGGTCAAAAACAAATCTTTTGCGGAATAGTACAGGGCTTCCATCGGCTATTCTTAATTTATTAGCTATATATGGTTCTGCCGCATGTGCACTAATCTCTTCTTTCGATAAAGTAGCAACAACAGAATAATCATTTTCTAGCAGTTCATACAAGGGCCTCTTAAAATCCTCGTCACCTGTTAAACCAATGCGTGGATGAAAATAGGAGATAAAATAAACAAAGGGTTCGCCAGGCCGGCCCCGCACTCTTTCCATCTTTAATACTTTGCGATCGGTTTTAATTTCAAAAAAATTGGCGAGGGTTTCATCGGGAGTAACCCAGCTAACATGAAATTCAAAATTTTTAATGGTTATTCCGCGGACTTTCATTTCCTGCGAAAAACTAAGCCAATTATTTGATTTTGAGCTGACTGTACCTTGTGCTACTTTGGTTCCCGTCCGTTTTTTTCTTATAAGCAAACCCTCGTAAACCAGTTTGTTTATAGCTTGTCGTAATGTAGTTCTTGAAATGGCAAGTTGCCTGGCCAGCTCCACTTCGTTGGGTAATAATTTACCGTTTTGATAGTCAGGATCTTCGATTATTTCTCTTAACAGCGCTTCTGCCTGCACATGAAGCGGGATAGGGCTTTTATGGTCGATTGAATACTTCATAAGGTTCAATAATACACAATAGTAAGTATTTAAAAACTAAGTTGGTTTGTTTATACATAAACTATAGGAATTAACGGAGTTTGCCCTATAGGAGAATTATTTTTCAGAAATAATTTGGAATTGTGAGAATATTTATATGTTTGTACATTATAACATTATAAACCAACATCCTTTTTAATTTTTCCTAAACACTGACTATCGCTTTATA
>JAQBOK010000172.1 GCA_028288085.1 Mucilaginibacter sp. | reverse complement strand
TGGCGGATGTTGACCGCGCAATTGATGATGTTTTAAAAGACGGGCAATTATACGGTGCTATTTTAAATGCCGGAGTAACTTATTTCGGGCGTCATTCAGAATTGCCGTGGGAGCAATTTCAAACCATGCTGCAAACCAATGTAGTAAGCGTAGTGCGGATCACTAATCGCCTGATGGCTCATTTTGAAGATACGGGTAACGAAGGAGGTATTCTCATCGTTTCGAGCATGGCAGCACTATTCCCTGTACCGTATCAGTCGGTTTATTCGGGTACCAAGGCATTTATTCTGAGTTTTGCCACTGCTGTAGCACACGAGATCAAAAATTTGAATTTTTCATTGACCGTTTATGCACCGGGTGGAATAGTTACAGAAATGACCGCAGGTGACAACTTCCACGATTTGCAGGGATGGTTAATGCCCGTAGAACAAGCAGCAAAGGAGGGCATCTATGCTTTCCAAACCCGTAAATCGGTTTATGTCCCCGGCTTATTAAACAGAGTAGGGGGATTCTTTATGAAATTGATGCCAAAAAAATTCATTACCGGTAAAATGAGCAAGGTGTATGAACGGGCATTGGTAAAGGCTGAAGGAAAAGATAAATAGATCAGCTAAATGTCATCTGTGATATTTTCAAGATAAAATATTTTCAAATCTGTTGTCTCAAATTTCACATCTCAAATCTATTCTTACTATTTTTGGGATTGATGCTCACGCTTACCACGCATACCCTTGAAAAACTGGAAATTCTGCTGAGAACAGCCGGTTACAGGGTGCGTTATGAAAAAGGAAATTTTAAAACAGGCGCATGTATGCTGCTTAACAGTCAAATAGTGGTGGTCAACAAATTCTCTAACCTCGAGAGCAAAATAATTGCTATTACCGAACTGATAAGGGAGTTAGAACTGGATTATAATTTGCTTGACGAAAAGCAGGTAGTATTTTTACAACAGATAAAACAAACCAAACTGCAATTGTGAGGATCACTTTTTTAGGAACCGGAACATCACAGGGAGTACCTGTTATTGCCTGTAACTGCGAAGTTTGTACTTCGCCCGATGCGCGCGATAAACGCCTGCGTTCATCTATTATGATAGAGGCGGAGGGGAAGGTGATCGTTATTGATTCAGGCCCCGATTTTCGTTACCAGATGCTGCGGGCAAAGGTAATGCACCTGGATGCTATTGTGTTTACTCATGAGCATAAGGACCATATAGCCGGAATGGATGATATACGCGCGTTTAATTATCGCCAGGAGGCAGCTATTGATGTATATGCAACCGAACGTGTACAGGAAGCGCTGAAAAGAGAGTTTGCTTATATTTTTGCTGAAATGAAGTATCCTGGTATTCCAGAGATCAGTTTGCACACTATTGGTCATGATCCGTTTTTAATAGGTAATATCAAATTTATACCTATTGAGGTGATGCATTATAAGTTGCCTGTATTAGGTTTTCGCATTGGTGATTTTACTTATATTACTGATGCCAAAACCATTTCGGAGCATGAGAAACAGAAAATAAAAGGCACAAAAATACTTGTCATCAATGCACTGCAAATAGAAAAGCATATTTCGCATTTTACTTTTGTAGAAGCCATAGCTTTTGCCAAAGAGATAGGCGCCGAAAAAACCTATTTTACCCATATCAGCCACCGGCTTGGCAGGCACGAAGCCACATTGCGTGTATTACCAAAAAATATCACATTAGCTTATGATGGGCTGGTGCTGGATGTTTAGTTTGCTATAATTTAATAAAGCTCACCCGTTCAATTGCCCCTTTGTATTGTTTCAAATGGCCTTTATTGTGCAGATCAATCTTACCTCTTATGGTTATCGCTTTATCTTTCATCATGGTAAATCCGCCGTCGCTATATTCAAATAAGCCCGTATGAGTTCCAGAGAGGTACAAGGGACAGTCCTGGCTAAAATCAACCCATAAAGCATTTTTACTGGAATGATCAACCATTAAACTATCGTTAACCAAAGCTGAAAGTCCTTTATCCTCTTCGTATACGCCTGAAATTTCCACATATCGTTGGTCATAAGTGGCAAGGCTATCCATCAATTGTTTAAACTTAATATGTTTAAATTCTTTTCCGTCATCACATCTGCTTGTATATACCATTTTAGAGCGGCTGCATGATTGCAAGGACAGCCATGTTAATAAAACGAGGAATTTACTTAAAAGAAGAAGGAATTGTCCTGGGTGGGGTAATGCCATAACAACAAAATAATTAATTGATTTTACAATACTTTCCACTCCTCTCGAATCAATGCATCTCTTGTCTATGGTGAAAACCTAATCATCAGACACAAAATAGAAAGAAAAGTTTAATCACCAGCTTCAAAAAAGATGATTTATATAGATGATAATTGCTAAAGGCTTAATATTGCATATCAAACCTTGATTTAGCTAAAACTTAAGTTATGAATAGAAGAACATTGCTTATTGCATTTTTGGTGTCAGCAGCAATATCAGCGCGGGCACAACAAAAAATTATTCAACTATACAACGGCTCTGCGCCCGGCTCTGAAAAGTGGACATGGGATGAGAAGCAATTAGATAGTAATTTATGGCATACTCCTGTGGTGTATAATGTTTCGCACCCAACGCTTACCGTTTTTACACCTAACGCAGACAATAATAACGGTACCGCGGTTATA
>JAQBOK010000131.1 GCA_028288085.1 Mucilaginibacter sp. | reverse complement strand
TGTTGATTGGTTTTTGGATATGGGATGAACTATCATTTGATAAATACCATAAAAATTATGAAAGCATTGCCCGGGTAATGCAGCGTGAAACCAATAACGGAGAAATTAATACTTTAAAGGCTATGCCTATCCCCTTGGCTTACCAACTTCGTCATTTTTATGGAAGTCATTTCAAATATGTAGTATTATCGTCCTGGACAAATCCCCATCTTCTTTCATTTAAGGATAAGAATTTATCTATACAGGGTAATTTTATGGAGCCTGAGGCTCCTGATATGTTAACCCTGAAAATGGTCAAAGGTGTAAGAACAGGATTAAAAGATCCTGGATCCATATTACTTTCTGAATCGGTATCCAAAGCTATTTTTAGCGATGCTGACCCTATTGATAAAGTGCTTAAATTGGATAACCTAAGTTTAAAAGTAGCTGGAATATACCAGGATCTACCTAATAACACATCATTTAATAATGTATCATTTATAGCGCCATGGGAAGTATATGCCCGTACAGATGACGTACAGCAAGCTAAAGATAATTGGAACCATAATTCTTTTCAAATTTTTGCACAGATCACGGGGTCTGATGACATGGGGTCTGTTTCGTCAAAAATAAAAGATATCAAATTCAATAATGAGAACGGCGATGGGAAAAGAGCAAAGCCGGAAATATTCCTGCACCCTATGAGGCGCTGGCATTTGTATTCAGAATTTAAGAATGGAGTGAATATTGGCGGCGACATCAAATATATATGGCTTTTTGGTATTATCGGCATTTTTGTATTAGTACTGGCTTGTATAAATTTCATGAACCTTAGTACTGCAAGATCAGAAAAGCGCGCCAAAGAAGTGGGTATCAGAAAAGCAATAGGCTCTTTGCGAGGCCAATTGATATCACAGTTTTTAAGTGAATCATTATTAATGGCAATTTTAGCATTTGCCTTGTCTTTGTTTTTCACACAGCTTTCACTTCCATTTTTTAATGAATTATCCGGAAAGCAGATGTCCGTTTTGTGGACACATCCTTTGTTTTGGCTGCTTGGAATTGGTTTTGCTCTTGTTAGTGGTTTGTTTGCCGGTAGCTACCCTGCTTTCTATTTATCATCGTTTAAGCCGGTAAAGGTGTTAAAAGGGGCATTTAGGGCGGGTAGAATGGCAAGTATGCCCCGGCAAGTACTTATAATTATTCAGTTTACATTTTCTGTTATAATGATCATCGGAACTGTTATTGTTTTCCGCCAGATTCAATTTGCTAAAAACCGCGCCATTGGTTACAGCCGCGCAGGATTAATCCTGGTAAGGCCATATTCGGAAGATATTCATACCCATTTTGAATCCTTCAGAAATGATTTACTTCAAACAGGTGTTATTACCGAAATAGCTGAATCAGGTAACCAAATAACTCGAGGCAGCAGAACGAGTGGCGGTTTTGGCTGGCAGGGAAAGGATTCTAATATGGCAGATGAGTTTGCCACTTTTGCTGTGACACCCCAGTACGGTAAAACGGTAGACTGGCATTTTAAGGAGGGCGGCGATTTTTCAGAAACACCAACTTCAGATCAATTTGGGTTGATCCTAAACGAATCGGCGGTAAAATATATGGGGCTTAAAAACCCGGTTGGCCAGATCATTAGTTGGAATGATAAAAAATATGCGGTATTGGGCGTGACAAAAGATATGATCGTAGAATCACCTTACGAGACTATCAAACCAACTATTTTCTATATCACTACAGAAGCAGGGATAGTAAATATTAGGATTAACCCCAAAATAAGCGCTGCTAATGCATTAAATGCTATCGATGCTATTTATAAAAAATATGCTCCCGGGCAGCCATTGGATTACCAATTTGTGGATGATGAATATGCTAAAAAATTCGCTACTGAAGAGCGCATTGGCAAACTGGCAAGTTCCTTTGCAAGTCTGGCCATTTTTATCAGCTGCCTTGGTTTATTTGGCATGGCTTCCTTTATGGCCGAACAGCGCGTTAAGGAAATTGGTGTGCGCAAAGTGCTGGGAGCATCTGTTTTTGGTTTATGGCGCTTAATGTCAAGAGATTTTGTGTTACTGGTAGTGATATCGCTGTTTATTGCCATGCCGGTTTCATACTATTTTATGCATAGCTGGCTGCAAAATTACACGTACCATGCCGGGCTTTCCTGGTGGATATTTGCTGTAACCGCAGCAGGCGCTATAGCTATCACATTACTGACAGTAAGTTACCAGAGTATAAAAGCAGCACTGGCTAACCCGGTGAACAGTTTGAAGACGGAGTAGGGATTGATTGTGTGGTGATTAGCAAATTGGATAAATCAGCAGTGAAGTTTAGAAATAAATATTATGATTAGGAATTATTTAAAAGTAGCCTTTCGTAACCTTGTTAGGAATAAGGCACACACATTCATTAATATAGCGGGGCTTTCAGTTGGTCTTGCCTGTAGCCTGCTTATTTTGCTTTGGGTTCAAAATGAACTGGATATGGATGCCTTCCATAAAAATGGGCCAAACTTATACCAGGTTTATGAGCAACAGTATTTCGACCATAAAATTACGGGGCAATATTATACTCCGGGAGTGTTAGCTGCCGAAATGAAGCGGGTAATACCAGAAATAGCAAATGCCACCAGTGCTACTTTTGATGAACAGCGTACTTTTAAGGTTGGCGATAAAATAATAAAGTTGACCGGTGGTTCTGCCGATGCCGATTTTTTTAAAATGTTTAGCTACCCGCTACTACAGGGAAGTGCACTAAGTGCATTACACAGCATATCTGACATTGCCATATCCAAAAAAATGGCCGAAGATTTCTTCGGGAGTGCACAGTCGGCAATGGGTAAAACCCTTCGTGTTGATAACAAAAAAGATTTTATAGTTACCTCTGTATTTGATAACATTGGCGCAAGTTCTTCTATAAAATTCGATTACCTTATCAATTGGTTTTCTTATTTGCAGGATAACCCCTGGGCAAAAGAATGGGGAAACAATACACCTTACACTTATATTCAGTTACGCCCTGAAACAAACCCCGTATTGGTTAATAACAAGATTACCCATTTTTTAGAGAATTTAGACAAGGACGAGAAAAAAGGAACTTTTACACAGGAGCTCGCTTTGCAGCGGTTTGACCAGGTATATCTTCATAATAATTTTAAAGAAGGTAAAATAGAGGGCGGAAGGATTGAATATGTGCACTTGTTCAGCATTGTAGCTGTGTTTATCCTGCTTATCGCTTGCATCAATTTCATGAACCTGACTACCGCAAGGTCTGTAAAAAGGGCGAAGGAAATAGGGGTACGCAAGGTTGTAGGTGCCGCGCGTAGTGTGTTGATCAAGCAATTTATCAGCGAATCTTTATTACTTACTTCTATAGCGGTAATAATTTCTTTGTTCTTGCTTGTAAGTTTGCTGCCCTTGTTCAGCCAAATCACACAAAAGCAAATTGAGCTTCCTTTTCATCAGCCATTATTCTGGGCAAAACTGGTGTTGATTACCCTGATTACCGGTATAGTATCGGGCAGCTACCCAGCTTTGTTCCTGTCGTCATTTAACCCTGTTAAAGTACTTAAAGGAACACTTAAGCTTGATTCTGGCACAACATTGTTTCGCAAGGGCCTTGTAGTATTTCAATTTGTGCTTTCGGTAATATTAATAATCGGCACCATTATTATTTCCCGCCAGGTTACTTATATCCAATCGATTAACCTCGGATTCGACAGAGAAAATATGGTGTATGTTCCCCTGGAAGGAAATCTTCTTAAGCAGTACGAAGTGTTTAAAGATGAAGCACTCAAAATGCCGGGAATTAAGGCAATCACGCGAAGTACCAGTGCACCTACAAAAATAAATCCATCCACTGTAGGTGTTGAGTGGGATGGTAAAACACCTGGTACCAGTATTTCATTTTCTGATGCGATGGTTGGATATGATTTTGCCAGCACGGTAAAGCTGAAAATGACTGCTGGTCGTGATTTTTCAAAGAGTTTTGCGACTGACTCTGATGCATATGTTATTAACGAAACTGCCGCAAAAAGATTAGGGTACCCTGATCCAATAGGAAGGTCTTTAACGATGTGGGGTGACAAGGGCAAGATCATCGGCGTGGTAAAGGATTTCCACTTTAGTTCGCTTCATGATCAGATCAAACCATTGATACTTTGTTTTGGCGAGAAAGCAAATTATGGTAGTATTTTGGTAAGAACCATGCCCGGTAAAACCAAAGAGGCATTAGCCAGCCTGGAAACAGTAGCAAAGCAATTAAATCCCAATTTTCAGTTCACCTATTCCTTTTCAGATGATGAATACAATAAGCTATATAACAGTGAACAGATTGTCGGCAAACTTTCTGATGGGTTTGCCTTCCTTGCGATCTTTATATCCTGCCTGGGTCTGTTAGGTTTGGCCATGTTTACTGCCGAACAACGGCTGAAAGAAATTGGTATTCGCAAAGTACTGGGTGCCAGTGTAGGTTCGCTTTTTGCCTTATTATCATCGGAGTTTTTGATACTGGT